>NZ_JAIWNS010000250.1 GCF_020216685.1 Methanospirillum hungatei
TAAGAAGGATGACCTGCTCAACACCTGCTGCCTGCCCGAGGAGCTCAAGGCATTCCGGTATAATCGGAGCCCATTCATTGTGCCGGACAAGGGTTTGTGCGACTGTACTGACTGCACTGAGAATGCGGTCTCTTCGTTCAAGTTCCTGTCTGGTCTGCACAAGGTCGGTAATATCCAGTGAGGTACCGACAAGCCCGGTAACCTTTCCGGTAAGGTCATGGACCGGAATTTTAGACGAGACAAACCACTGTGGGTTCCCATCTTCACCATACACCTCTTCCTCAAGGTTATAGAGGGGAATATTCTCTAGAAGGACCTTCTTATCAGTCTTCTCCCGAAGCGCTGCAACCTCCTTGGAAAAGAAGTCGTTATCGGTTTTCCCCATAAGTTCCCTGGCATTACAATGTACAAATGAGAGAAATGGCTCATTTCCGGTGAGATACCGGAGTTCATTATTCTTCATGTATATCTGGGCTGTCGATGATGCCAGGATTGCCGATATCCGTTCGTAATATTCATGCAGGTTACGTTCTGCCTCCAGTCGTTCCCGTATCTCCCTTGAAATGCAGAAGAGTACATGACGGTCACCCCAGGTGCCGATACTCCCCCTGGTCTCAACAGGAACTTCGATTCCCTGACGGTCGAGGAGGGGATAGGTATTCTGGATTGTCCCTCCTGAACCGGTCAGGTCCATAAACTGGAAGATAATCTCATCCCGTATCTTCGGAGGGTACAGAACCTGAATCGGCATACCGATAAGTTCCTCTTCAGAGTATCGAAGAATTCTTGTGGCAGCAGGGTTTACGTTCAGGATGGTCCCGTCCATGTCAATGACCATGACCAGTTCCTGCATCACTTTATAGAGTTCGGACAGTTCATTTTCACGTTGACGGACCAGTTCCTCTGAACGGATCCTGACAAGGGTATTCCCAAGATGGCCCGTGATGAGCTCCATGGTATCCGTAAGTTCCAAACTGAGCGTCTTTGGATGATCAAGAATGAAGGACAGGACACCGATGACATCCGTTCCTGCCATAATCGGGATCTGACCGCCGGAACAATACCTGCTATTATCAGGCATAGTGGGATCCTGGAAATACATGGCCTTCTTTGTATAGATAACCTGATACAGATCACCAAAGGTAAACCGCCTGATGAGATCATTTGGCAGATTATGCGAGATTGCAAGCTCAATCTTGTTTGTTTTCCGGTTCATAAGGTGGATTGCGCCGGAGTTACATCCGGCCAGAAAACGGACTGTGGTGAGTGTTGCATCAAGAGCCTGGTTGGTGGTCGAGCTTTCAGAGAGTCTGGCCATGAGATCCCGCTGCGCCCGCATCAGCATCTCACGGGTCCTGCTCCCCTTCTCCGACTCTCTCCTTGCGCGATATTTCTCTACTGAGTGGGTGATTTTCTGGGCGATATCAGGAAATAACCTCGATGGCTCTTCACTTTTAAACTGGATAAAATCTGCACCCGCGTTGGTTGCGTTCACGATAACATCCTTGTCATCAAGAGCGGTCAGGAGAACAAAGGGAATGTCAGGAACTAGAGATTTGACCTTTCTGATAAATGATATCCCGTCCATCTCTTCCATGAGATAGTCGGTGATCACCGCATCAGCCTCACCTGCAATTATTTTATCTATAGCATCTTCCGGAGAGGTATACACGGTAATTTGAAAATTACCAAATTCTTCCATGTAGATGCTGAGCATCTCACCAAATGCCGGTTCATCATCTACCGCAATGATCTTTATCATTGACTCTTCCTGATGAAGAGTGATTTTTTTAGAACATAAAAAAGGTGTTGATATATCATCCGGGAAAAAATAATTTATAAATTAGTGGCTAGAAAAAGATTTTTTCAGGAACAAGCCCTTGAAACGGAGCACAAATTTCTATGAACCTCCTCTGTCTCTCATTTTTTTCCTCCCGTTCAGATATTTCAGTAGCCAGGGTATACCATCAGGAGATGGATGGACCTCTATAAACCGGTCAAATTCATCAATGCTGATATCGCTGTTCATCATCCATCCTAAGTAGGCCATGGCAACAGAAGCTGCCGGGGATGCTTCCGCAAGGCCGGTTAAATGTCCGTTCTCGTCAAATTCAATGGTTGCAGAGCCGGTATGATGATTTGTCACTTCCCAGAATGTCCCCGGGCCTGCCGGTCCTGGAATTGTAAGGCCTTTTCGGGTTTGTCCAGGACGTCTGCAATATGCCAGATCATGGTTAAGTTTGATAGCCTGAGGGATTGCAACCGGGTCAGGCTCAAATGGGGTTTTAAGGATAGCGTCGGCAGCTTTTCTACCCTGGTGCCGTGCCACCGGTGTCAGATACCCAATTCCCGTGACATCCCCGGCGGCATAGATACCTGGGGCAGACGTCTCCATGCGATCATTGACCAGAAGGCCACCGTCCGGACCTAAAGCTATACCAGAGATAAATCCGGTATTTGGGATCATACCAGTAGCAAGCAGAACCGCATCGGCGGCAATCTCCCGCATTTTGTCATTCTCCCGGACGATAACACCGGTGACACTATTCTGTCCGGTGATTCCTGCAACGGTGACCTGCTCTTTAATGGTAACCTGGGAGAGATCCTTTCTGGCTTCTTTTATCAGTTGCTCAGGAAACGTCCGAAGTAGTGAGCTTCTGGCAAGCATGGTCACCTCTGATCCAAAAGAACTGAATATATAGGCAAACTCAGCTGCAATGACACCACTGCCGATGATGACCATCCGCTTTGGAAGGGTCGGCATAGAGAGAATGGTATGGGCGGTATACACACCCGGAAGGCAACAGCCCGATATCTCAGGTATGCGTGGGTGGGCTCCGGATGCGACTATGACTGCTTCATATGGAGTCTCAACCCCGTCAATACGGAGAGTTTCTCCCTGGATCTCTGCAGAACCCCGGATGATCTCAACTCCGGCCTGTATCGTCTCCTCCTCAAGAACACCGGCGATAATTCTGATGATCTCCTGCATCTTCTGAATCAGAACCGGATACGAAAACCCTTCAGCTGATCCAAGAAATCCATACTGCTGAAATACCCGTGCCTGCTGTATGAATCGTGCCACATCATTTAAGGCACAGATGATCATGCACCCCTGATGCAGACACTGTCCTCCGACCCCCGCTGATCGTTTTTCAATCAGTTGTACCCTCTTTCCTGCTTTAGCAAGCCGCATGGCCGCGTACCGCCCCGCCGGTCCGCCACCTATCACGACGATCATAAAAGAGTATCGGTCAGCGGTGATGATATACCAATTGAAATGAGATCTGAAAAAATGAGATGTTCAGGAGTATTCAGCCCCGGCAACAAATTCAGGATCTATTCCTGCCGGCTCTTCCGGGCGTTTTTCAAGCACGACGTCCAGTACTCCGTTATGACACGTCCATGAAGAGGTCTCCGGAATGATGGGAAACTGGAGATCAATGCTTCCGGTCATGCCCTGCGTGCTGATATTACACCTGCGCTCGGTAAACTCCACACATGGTTCGATGGAGAGGTGTGGGGGGAGCTGGATGGTGAGGTAGGCCGTCATTCCTGCATCGACCATCTCATAGGCAAGTCCTGGCTTTTGATTCTGCCTGGGATCTGCCATCCCACAATCCCGGTGATTCAGTCCTCCGGTAATGATTGCGCATCCGATAATACCTGGTTTTGCCGGTGCTCCGTTCTGCATCTTTCGCATATTCTGTTCTAATGATGTGATCTGCTCAAGCAGTTTTACCAGGTTTTTGAGCAGGTCATCGTAGGGATTATTCGGCATATATACCTCGGAGTTCTAATCCTGTTCCTTTCCTGCATACGATACCTTCGTCCATCAACTGGCGGAGGGTACTTTCTACCGTCTCCGGAGGAAGGTCGGTCAGGTCCCGTATCTCTTCAGCATTCGTTGCCCCGTGTGCGAGAGCAACCGATACCAGCATGCTTTCTTCTCCGCTTCCGGCCCGTTTGCCTTCATGGAGAACCTCGCTGATCTGGTGATCTATCTCCCGCTCCATCTCCTCTAACTTCCTGGCAAGTTCATCACGTTCATGAATCATCTGCTTTAGTTTTTGCAGGGAGATGAGGAGCCGCTGTTCACCGGAGAGTACCATCGGGACTAGATCATGGCTCTGGACATCCAGATGTACCTGGATACTGATGTCATGCTCAAGGTAGTAATACTTTCTTCTTCGGTCATCATTTCGAAAACCCAAGATTCGAGCATCCTCGAGCATCTGGAGGTGATCAATGACGGCTTTGGGCGATATCATCAGCCGCTCAGAGATCTCCGTCACAAAACAGGGCTTTTCCCGAAGGAGTTCAATGATCCTTCTCCGGTTCCGGTTTCCCAGGATATCCAGAAGTCGGGCAAGCTCTGCCTGTTCCAACATCACTAACTCTATGTTAGTGAAAAACAGTATTTATTATATTCTATAGTTCGGTGCTTCATCGGTGATGGTAATATTGTGCGGGTGGCTCTCATGATACCCGGCCTGGGTGATCCTGATAAACCTGGTCTTCTCATGCATCTCCTGAATATTCCGCGCTCCGGTGTATCCCATAGCCGATTTAAGACCTCCGATCATCTGGTAGATGACATCAGCGACCGGTCCGACATAGGGCGTTACTCCCTCAACACCTTCAGGCACAAACTTCGTCTTTCCAATCTCCTTCTTCTGGAAGTACCGGTCTGAAGAAACACCGGTGCTCATGACCCCAAGGGATCCCATACCCCGGTATTGTTTGTACTTTCTGCTCTGGATGGTGACGATCTGACCTGGGGATTCATCCGTTCCGGCAAAGAGATTGCCCATCATAACCGAGTCTGCACCGGCGGCGATGGCCTTTGCTACATCTCCGGAAAATCTGATACCCCCGTCAGCAATGATCGGAACATCGACATCTTTTGCAACTTCGGCAACGGAGGCAATGGCGGTAACCTGGGGAACACCGACACCGGCAACCACCCGTGTCGTACAGATTGATCCCGGACCAATTCCCACTTTCAGACCGTCAACCGAATCAACAAGGGCCTCTGCTGCCTGTTTTGTTGCAATGTTTCCAGCAACAACATCGACCTGAACACTTCCCTTAATATCCCGAACGCTCTTTACCACATTGAGGTTATGACCATGGGCACAGTCCACCACGATGGCATCAACCCCTGCTTCAACCAGGAGCATGGCCCGTGCGTGGTCAAATGGTCCGACTGCCGCTGCAACCCGGAGGTTCCCGTTATCGTCCCTGATAGCCTGGGGGAACTGGCGTTTTTCCAGGAGTTCCTGCATGGAGATGATACCGGTTAGCGTCCCTTCGCTGTCAACAACAGGAAGCCGCTCTACCTTCCTCGAGTACATCAGGTCAAAGGCATCATCAATTGAGATCCCTTCCCTGGCAACGATCGGTTCATGGGTCATGATGGATTTGACCGGCTGGTTCCCAATCCTGCTGACCATGGCCCGAAGGTCACGCCTGCTCACAATACCGATGACTTTCCCGTCTTCCACAACCGGAACACCACCAATCCCGTGG
>NZ_JAIWNS010000251.1 GCF_020216685.1 Methanospirillum hungatei
GGATATGCCCTTTATGAGCAGAGCGGATTTGGCAGACCACAAAAGGACGGGCTTCGGCTCTCTCCGGTAGAAGCACTCTATCTCGTGTACCGGGGAAGAATCGAGATCCCCGGATATGATTTTGACACGCTTCTGGTCCGGTTTTCAGAAGACGCCCATATGATCAGATCGTTCCTCGTGTACCGGGATATCAGGGAGCGGGGATATGTGGTCCAGACCGGTCCCCATGACTTCAGGGTATTTAAGCGGGGAGAGAAACCAGGAAAAGGAGAGTCCCAGTATATGGTCCGGGTGCTCTCCGAGCGTGACCTGATTGATTTTTCCGTTGTCCAGGGCGAGGTCAGGACTACCCTCAATATGAGAAAACAGCATGTCCTTGCGGTGGTTGATGACGAGTTTGAGATTACCTATTATGAAGTAAAACTCCAGAAACTGCCCGGACTTGAAGTTACTCCTGATCCGCAGCCGGCAACGGGCATTCTCTCCAGTATTTCGGTTATCATATCCGCAGGGGCAGACCTTGGGTATGACCAGGCATTTTACGGAAAACGGCTGGATGATTCACGGATAGTCCTTGCAACCGTTGAAGCAGCCTACCTGATGGAGCAGGGTCTTGTGACCATAGAGCAGGGCGAGGATACGCTGACTCCTGAACAATATTGTGCCCGGATCCAGGATTCAGATCCAGAACTTGATAAGAAGATCACCGTGTACCGGCATTTACGGGAACTTCAGTATATCCCCAAGACCGGGTATAAATTCGGCCATCATTTCCGGGTATATTCAGGAAGGAAAATCCACTCAGAGATGCTGGTTCAGGCGATAGGGCCCCTCGAGACACTTCCCATGAATAGTATATCCCGGTCAGTCCGGATGGCTCACAGTGTCAAAAAGAAGATGTTATTTGCCGGTATACATGATGAGGGCATTGTCTTTACTGAATTTGCCAGGATAAAACTCTAGAATCATGGACACTGAAGTTGTAAACCCCTGGGCATCAGACCAGTCTGTCGATATCGAGCGTCTGCATGCCGAGTTTGGAATTGAGCGGATTGAGACCGTCACCGATCTTCTTCCGGAGACTCCCGATTTTATCAGACGGGGGATCGTTTTCGGCCACCGCGATTACCACCAGATAGCGAATGCAATCAGGACTAATGAACCCTTCAATGTGATGACTGGGTTTATGCCATCCGGCCACCCGCATCTTGGACACCTGATGGTCATGAAGGAAGTGGTCTGGCATGTGCAGCAGGGAGGACGAGGATTTATCTGTATTGCTGACCGGGAAGCCCATGCAGTACGAAACCTCTCCTGGGAACAGTGCCGGAAATATGGCGATGAATATCTCTCATGTCTCTATGCTCTTGGGTACCATGGGGAAACTTATGAACAGAGTTCAAACCGGGTCGTGCAGGATCTGGCTTTTGAAGCATCGGCGAAGGTGAATTTTTCAGAACTCTCTGCAATTTATGGATTTACTCCGGATACCGATATCGGTCATGCCATGAGTGTCTTAACCCAGGTAGCAGATATCCTCCATCCCCAGGTGAATGAAGAACCGGCCCCGACTGTCGTGCCAGTGGGTCTTGACCAGGATCCGCATATCCGGCTTACAAGAGGGGTTGCCCATAAACTCCGGATGTTCACCGTCGAGGATCGGGACACTCATGTCAGTGTGCGGTCAAAGGAGGCCCCGGAAGAGGCAATGGAAGCGGTGCATAAAGCATTCAAGGGATCCAAGCGGTATGAGGGTCATATAGATATTACTGGTGTTCCCCTCGATGTCGTGAAAAAGACCGTTCGGGCAATAGAGCGAACCCATGGGGGATATGGGTTTGTCACTCCATCCGCAACCTTTCACCGGTTCATGCCTGGTCTGACCGGTGGGAAGATGTCATCCAGTATCCCGGAGAGTATTATCGGGTTTTACGAGGATGACAAGAAGGTCACCAAGAAGATCATGTCGGCCCTGACTGGTGGCCGGATGACGCTCCAGGAACAGAAAGAACTCGGAGGAGAGGCAGATAAGTGCCCGGTGTTCCTGTTAAATCTGTTTCATATGGTATCTGATGATGCTGAGCTTGCTGAAATCCGTCGGAAATGCATGGCCGGAGAGCTCATGTGTGGGCAGTGTAAGAAAGAGACCGCAGCACGGGTTTTAGCATTCCTGGATGAGTTCAGGGAGAAGATGGCGGTTGTAGCAGATCAGATACGATCGGAAAAGAGTTGTTTATAAATCTCTATAACTTTATTTTATCTTCAAAAGTCCCTTTTCCCAATTCTTACGCAATTGACCCCTAAATTCTACCAATCCCTTATCCCAAAGGTCGTCTGTCTGTGTCAACGAGTATGGACATACTTGAATGGAGATCAGTATATGTAACAAAAAGTTGACATAATCTCATTCAGTAATGAGTATGTAAGATTGCATTGACATACAATCGATCCTTAAGTGGTGCATAATGGAATATACGAATGGATCAAAGAGGGCAGGAACAATTGAATGGAGGACATCACCTATACTTGGAACGTATGAGGTTTTCATTCCCTGCTCTCTGCCTCCTGAACTTATCCTGGATGATGAACTCCTCCTGCTTATTTCAGAAGCGAGTGATGCACTAGCCCGGCTTGATGGGGTAACGCAGGTTCTCCCAAATCCTGATCTATTCGTTGCGATGTATATGAAAAAAGAAGCCCTACTTAGTTCGCAGATAGAAGGGACTCAGGCATCACTCCTGGGTATCCTTGAATTTGAAGCTGATTTGACACCTAAGGAGAATATGAATGATATTCGTGAGGTTTTGAATTATCTGAATGCGATGAGTCATGGAATGGAAAAGTTGGAATTTTCTGAGTTTTCTCTTTCGCTTATAAATGAAATCCACCATTTCCTTATTTCCGGTACCAGGGGTGCATCAAAACACCCGGGGAAACTTCGTGGAGTACAAAATTGGATTGGATTACCTGGTTTTTCGATTGAGCAGGCCTCATATGTTCCGCCACCTCCGGATCTTGTTCAACCATTAATGGAAGAGCTGCAGGAATTTATCATAAAAAAGGATCTCATACCTCCACTTGTGAAAACAGCATTAATTCATGCACAGTTTGAATCAATACATCCCTACGAAGATGGTAATGGAAGAATGGGCAGACTTCTAACAGCATTCTATTTATATCATCGTCGGATTCTTTCACGCCCTCTGTTATACCTGAGTTATTATCTGAAAAAGAATCAGCACGAATATTATGAATTGTTAAATCGTGTCAGATTCGATGGTTTATGGGAGGATTGGATACGATTTTTTCTTATCGGGGTCATTGAGGTTTCAAAAGATTCGATAGAAACCGCGAAAAAGATTATAGGTCTTCAAAACGAACTGACTCAAAAATTGGCGATAAATCGTATTGGGGGATTGAATGCAGTCCGGCTCATTCAACTCGCCTTTGAATATCCAATTCTTTCAACCGCTCAGGTTACAGAAACACTGAAGGTAAGTCGACAGACTGCAACCCTCCTGATTAAGAAGTTTGAAGAGGTCGGTATATTTGTGGAGATATCAGGAAAACAAAAGCATCGAAGATACCAGTTTATTGATTATCTCCGCATAATACAGTCCGGAATGCATGAGTGATAAAAAGAAATTTCTCTATCAGTTTAGGATAAATCCCGTCCCCTCCATGATTTACGAGTATATATCATCATCTTTAAATTGAATGGTCGATATCATTCTCCTAATGGGGGGCAAGAGAGTAATTGTATCAGCAATAACCACATCTGCCATTTTCATTGAAATATTGGTCATGATTATGCCCGTAAAAGAGGGGTGTTTTTTTACATGAAATCATCATTTTTCTTACCCATCCTGATCCCCATCCTATAAATACTAATCACTGGAAACAGTATAGCAGACTTTCATGAGCACTATCGGATCATTCTCCTCATTCTTTTCCTGCTCATTCTTTTCGTTTAGATAGGGGTCTGGACTAAACCGGGCCCCTGTAATAATCGATTACTGTTACCGAAGGTTATCAGGAGATACATTCATGCACCATATACAAAAAACACAAAAATCAATCACCGGACAAAAATTGAAAAGTGAACCACATACGGAGATATCATGCAATTAACCCTGAATGAGAAACGTCTGCTTCTAGAGCTGGTAAAAACCGAAACCACGACTCCGGAAGAGATGGGAACAATTCTTGACCGGCCTGCTGATTCAGTCGTTCAGTATGGAGGACTCTTATCCCAGAAAGGCCTTGCTCAGGTGGATCGTGCCGTCACAACCACACTTCTCCTGACCGATGAGGGACGGCAATATCTTAAGGAGGGACTTCCTGAACGGCAGCTCTATGACAGTTTCTCTGAATCAGCATCCATTGCTGACCTTAATACGCATCCTCATGCAAAGATCGGTCTTGGCTGGGTGAAAATAGAAGCCGGAAATGTCATCAAGACCGGTGATGCAGCTCCGTCTCCGATTGAGATCGGTCTGAAAAATTCGGATGCTGCTCCAGCTTATATTAAGGAGGCAGACAAGTGCCCGGTGTTCCTTCTGAATCTGTTTCATATGGTATCTGATGATGCAGAACTCGCCAAAATCCGTCGGAAATGCATGGCCGGAGAGCTCATATACGGGCAGTGTAAGAAAGAGACCGCAGCACGGGTTTTGGCTTTCCTGGATAAGTTCAGGGAGAAGATGACGGTTGCAGCAAATCAGATACGATCGGAAAAAGTTAAAATTTTAATATTAAATTAAATAATTATTAGGTTTCCAATGTGTGCTCAAGTAACCGTAATGAGAACAAATCCCTGTAATATCATTAAAGACTATAATCAACTGTTAGATATCAGTAAAATATCCGATTTTATTTCCCCGGATTCAGAGATCCTTATAAAACTGAACCTTTCCTGGTCCTTATACTACCCCGCTTGTTCTACGGAACCCTGGCAATTGGATGGAGTTGCTAATGCATTACGCAGCAAAGGATATCACAACCTCACAGCAACTGAAAACCGGACGGTTGTTACAAAAATAGACAAAGGTATTTCTGGAAATAAGTGGGGCCCTATTTTAGAAAAATATAAAATACCTTTCATACCATTAACCGAAACGGAATGGAAGCCATATCAAAGTCATGTAGAAACCCCTGCATTAGATGAAATATTTGAAGGAAATCATGCCATCCCCTCTTTCTTTGTTGGAAAAAACATGATTCACCTTCCGACAGTGAAAACCCATGGGCATACCACCATGACCGGAGCAATGAAGAATGCTTTTGGTGGCCTTATTACGGAACGAAGACACCATTGTCATCGGTTAATTCATGAAGTACTCGTGGATTTATTAAAA
>NZ_JAIWNS010000047.1 GCF_020216685.1 Methanospirillum hungatei
GGATACCAAACCATTCATATGATGGATCAAGCCTTCTGGAGAGTATTTCCAGGAGGAGCCCGAGAATTATCAGGATGCCGAGTGACGCAGGCCAACGTGGTGCGGTAAAGATGTACTTTGACATCTTTTCCATTCTGACTGCACTACCGGGAACGGTATCCATGCCTATGTACCTATATTATGCCCGTTTTGGACCATGAGAGGGGAATGGGCCAAACTTTTCTTCGTACCGGCTGACCATGGTCTGCCAGTCAGGAAGGCCGGTCTGACACCCGCAGGTCTCCACGACAAAGGACGCGCAAACCCCCCCGATTCGACATGCATCTTCGGAAGAATACCCTGCAGCATAGGCAGTAAGAAATCCTGCCCTGAATGCATCTCCTGCACCGGTCGGGTCAACACAAGGGACCGGTACCGCAGGGATGAAGTGCTCTTTTCCCAGGGTATAGAGCACTGCACCGTCTCCGCTTCTGGTCTCAATAGCCATTGGGACACGGGATATCAGTTCGTCACGGTCTATTCCAAGGGTTTTGCACATGCCGGCATATTCATGATGATTAGCGATGAGAAGGTCGATTGAATCCAGAATGGTGTTCAGATGATCCGCTGTGTACCGATGAAGATCCTGTCCGGGATCAAATGAGGCAAATCCTGACTGTTTTGCAACCTGCACATTAAATCCCGGGTCTGCAGTTGCCATATGCACGAAGGAGAGGGAAGGGGCCTTTTCGGTCTCAAAAAGATATGATGCTCCCCACTCAAAATAGGTCATCTGATCTCCTTCAGGGCCGGTGAACATAAACGCAGTTGCCGTGTGCCTATCGGGAGCGATAAAGAACCGCTGGTCAATACCAAGTTCTTTCATTCTCAGGTCATATGCACTCCCTGCAAAATCTTTGCCCACTGCACTGATAAGTGACACTCTTCCTCCCAGGAGGGCGATTCCCACGGCAATATTTGCTGCCCCGCCACCAAACGCAATCGTTCTCTCAAGTATTGATGCCGATGCATTCGGACCAGGGAGGTGGGAGACTTTGCAGATATGATCAACAGCAGTATGACCGACTACGGAGATCACAACTCTTCAACCTCGATAATCTCAAGTGGGATATCCCGCAGGGCTTTTCCAATCGTTGACAGTGCAATTCTGCGTGCATGCTCTTCAGAATCCGCCTTATATACTTTCATCTCCATTTTTACTCCGACAAGGGCGGTTCTTGCAACAATCAGTGTGCACGGAAGTTCTTCCTCACAATATGGACATGAAAGAATTCCTGCTTCAACCTCAACAAATTTCGCGGTTGGGTTCAGTCTTTTTCCTGCTTCACTTATCGCAATACTGATGGCGTCATCGACCGAATCAGCATCACGGATCATCCAGGCAGATTCTAATACAACGAGATAATCAGGCATTCTTACTCCTTTTTTTCCAGGTGGTTACCAGTATCCGTAATGAACATGTTCGCCGGTTTCCATACGAGGAGGTGATGGTACTATTTCACGGGTATATCCGGCGGTGAGAAGGGTGACCGGCCTTATATGTCCGGGGATGTCCAGTATCTCACGCACCATCTCATCATCGAATGCTCCGGTCCAGCAGGATCCAAGCCCGGATGCATGAATTGCCATCATCAGGTACGTTCCTGCGATTGTTGCATCCTGCATCGCATAGAGAATGCCCCGCTCACTGTACCTGGACATGGATCTGACATAGTTGGCACAGACTACAAAGATGACCGGAGCCGCTGATACATGTTCCTGCTGGAATGCTGCATCAGCCAGAAGTTCCCGGGTTCCTTCATCGGTAACCACAATAACATCCCATGACTCCAGGTTTCCAGCAGAAGGAGCCAAGCGGGTACAGCGAAGTATCTCATCGATAGTGGTATCTGCAACAGGTTCCGGGAGGTACTGTCTGACCGATGTTCGTCCAGCCAAAAAACGATTAAGTTCAGACAAATTCATGTTTTTCAAGTTCCTGCCAGGCAAGCATTGCAACCGTTGTGGCATGGGTAATAGCAGATCCGATGCTCTTTACCGACTGATCAAAATCACTGCTTTCTACCAGACTGATGGCCTGGTTCAGATTATCGATTGATTTTTGAAATTCTGGATTATTCGTTGCCCTAAGTGCAAACTGCAGTTCAATCCGTACAGATTCAAGGCACTGAAGAACAATCTTTCTCCCACCGGTGCGTTCTGCATCCTTCAGACCGGATAACACGGTAATCAGTTGTGATGCTATAATTAATTCTGATTTTGCCCGCTCACCATACTGATACGCGGAAACAGCACCTTTCTTGTCCATAGTACGTACTGACCATACGCATTATAAGTAATGTCCATATGGTGAGAAGAGATCACCTTTTGATACTCTTTTTTCATATCGATATGAAGAATTTCAATTCAACGAAAACCCATGACATCCAGGACGACATGCTGAGCATATCCATCATTGGATGATTCATGGCCGAAAAAAGAGTGAAAGGCTATTTGATTATTTCGAGCGCTGTTTCTGGCCAAGCATGGATACTTTCGGGCGTCCCATTCTTCTTCGGGCTGCCATGGTACGGAGTGCCTGAGTCTGTCCGGCTCCTCCTTTGCCACCGCGTCCACCCCGAGCACCTGCTGCTCCTCTGCTTCCGCCACGCATCTCTCCACCACGACCTCTTCCACCACGGCCTGCAGCCCGTTCCATTCTCTTTATGGTGGTCTGTGCCTTAAACCGCTGGTTTGGCCCTGGTTTTTTCGTTTCTCCTTCCTTCTTTGGAACAAGGCGTATCTGACCCTTGCTTCCCTTTATCTGCATCCATTCCGTGGTTCCTGTCTTGCCCATAATTGCACCTCGCGAATGCCTGTACTATTGCCCGTTATCATCAATTAAAGATTGTCTAATATCTACCCATCATTCAGGTATTTTTCAGTACATGAGAGATAGCTTCGCGGAGAATCTGATTCACGATCTTCCCGTCAACTGATCCCCGCACTTCTTTCATTACAACGCCCATAATTGGACCGGTTGCGGCATTCCCGCGCTCTTTGATAAAATCAGCACGCTCTGCTACAATCCGGTTAATTATTGACGCAAGTTCTTCTTCTGAGACCTTTGGCGCTGCACATTCACATGCCTCTGTCGGAGTCTTCCCCTCTGCCAGGGCGGTCAGGATGGGTGACAAAGCCTCTTTGGCAACCTCTCCGGTGTTAATGAGCATAAGGACCTGTTTAATGTCCTCATCATCGATGCGGTGAACCGATGTACCCTCCCTGCTCAGTTCCCGGAGTGTTGAATTAAATGCCCGTTCGGCAAGGGCGGGTTTGATTCCTGAATTGATTGCCTCTTCAAATGCATTTCTCCGCTCCGAGTATGCCATCTGCCTTGCAACTTCCCGTGCAAGGCCGAATTCCTGCATGTATCGTGCGATGGTATCATCAATCATTTCAGGAATCTCAAGGGATGCAAACCGTTCAGGAGTGACCCGTACCTGAAATACATCGGTCTCCGGATACATACGGGCTGCCCCCGGCAGTGGTCTCATATATGCAGTCGAGCCGCCTTCCAGCATCTTCCTGGTCTCTTTTGGCACCCCTTCAAATGCCATCTCCGCTCTTCTGATGATCTGCTGCATGGCACACTGACACCGCTGTGGTTTGTCTGCCACAATGATAACGCAGTCATCCGGTGTGGCATCAAGAGCCTTCTTAAGATTCGTTACTTCATCTTCGGTAACACCGTATGCGGGCAGTTCATCAGTATGGAAGAGCCCTCCGACTCCGCACTTCTTTGCGTAATCAGACATCTCACTTCCAAGACGCCGGCCAGGCTGTATTTCCCTGCCCACAAGACCTGCAAACTTATTCAGACGGATGGCAAGAATTTTTGGTGCTGATTTCAGAACCCTGCTCTTACTGCCGGTAAAGAGCGATGTAACATCAACCGGGTTCTTCTCTACAGATGCTCCGCGTTTTTTAAGTTCATCTCTTATATCAAGGAGTGAAACCTGTCTGCATACTTCTCTCCTGACAACTTCAGCGATAAGATCAAGTTCCTGCACTCCTTTGATCTCAACCCTGGCACCTTCACGAATGGAGATATTGATGTCCTGTCTGATAGTCCCCAGACCGCGTTTCACCTTTCCGGTTGAACGGAGGATCATCCCTATCTGTGCAGCCGTCTCCTGGACTGCTTCTGGGGTATGCATGCAGGGACTGGTTGTGATCTCAATCAGGGGGATGCCCAGACGGTCAAGTGAGAAGAAGGTGTCTTCGATCCTCTGTGCAGCCTCCTCCTCAAGACAGACGGTCTCAATCCCGGCCCCGCCCGGTAATGTACCATTCATCGCAACCAGAGCAGTCCGTTGAAACCCGCTCGTGTTCGATCCATCAATGACCAGTTTTCGCATGGTGTGGATCTCAGGGACCGGTGTCATCCCGCAGACTTTTGCAATCGTGAGAACGATGTCTAACGCCTCTTCATTGAGCGGTGCCGGTGGCTCCTCATCATTCTCAACAAGACAGGTTGTATCATAGGTCAGGTACCGGAACTGTCTGACCTGCATCATCTCTTCTTCAGCAGCCCGGTCAAGTTCGCCCATCTCGCTCTTTGTTGCACGGAGGTACCTGAAAAATTCACCATTCGACTCTTCAGCCTCACGGATCGTCGTTGGACACCGGCAGAAGAGTTTCTCTTTCGTGTTCAGTTGCTGGTGAATTTCAATCCCGGCAATCAGCCCGAGTTTCTGATAGTCCAGCGTCATACTGATGACCTCCGGGTTATCTCACCGGCCAGATTCTGTGCCATCATCAACCGTGCCTCAGCAAGGCTGCTGGTGTTTCCAAGCACCCACATCAGTTTGACCAGGGCGACTTCAGGAAGCATATCTTCTCCTTCGATGACTCCGGCTCCAAGGAGGTCCCGTCCGGTATCATACACCCGGTCACAGACACGCCCATGCAGACACTGGGATGTCATGACAAAGATCGTTCCTGCTGCTGCCATCTCCCTGATTCGTGCAATCATATCTGTCCCGCAATGTCCAAGCCCGGTACCAGCAAGGACAATTCCTTTGTATCCGTTCCATGCTGACAGAAGAGCAGGATCCATCCCTGGATAATACCAGATTATGGCACATTTTTCTTCCAGCTTGTCTTTCAGTCGAGGTTCACAATTCCCTCTCTTCACCGCATGGGAACTGAGTGACACATCAAGTGACGGATAGGTGACTGAACCGATTATGCCATCGCCAATGGTCTGAAATGCATCCCGCCTTGAAGTATGCATCTTTCTGACCCGTGTTCCCCGGTGGATGGCGCAAAAATCGTCACTGGTTGTTCCATGCATCACCACCACTACTTCTCCCAGGTCTGACAGGGCAGTTTTTGCGGCGCACATGCCATTCATGACATTATCACTGCTGGGACGGTCCGCCGATCGCTGTGAGCCGACAAAGACAACCGGTACCGGGGTTTTTATCATAAAACTCATGGCAGCGGCACTGTATGCCATGGTATCGGTCCCGTGAGTTACCAGAATGCCCTGAGCACCAGATCTGATTTCATCATATATTGCACGGGCAAGCTGCTGCCAGATGGCAGGAGTCATATTTTCCGAGAGGATATTGCAGAGCTGGACTGCACTAAACTCTGCAAGAGATGCAAGACCGGGGATAGCGTTCAGGATGTCTGTTGCCCGGAACTGACTGGTAACAGCTCCCGTCCGGTAATCTATCTTACTTGCTATTGTTCCACCGGTAGAGACGATCGAGATCTTTGGGAGTGTCGTATCCTGGGCAATCTCAACCTCCTGAGGCTCTGCCATTTCAGAGCTGCCGGTTTTTGAAAGACTTTCTTCCGGAACACCGATGTTATACCCTGATGTGAGTTTGACGGTTGCCATCCCGTCCCGTGTTGTAATATATGTCCCTTCGCAGGAACATCCCTGCAGGGTACATCTGACAAGATCTCCGGTTTCAAATGTAGTACTCATAATTGTGCAATTCTCCGTGCCTGTGTGAGAAGTTCATGTAATGATGCTGATATCTGCGTCTTTTTATCGCAAATCAGTTCGATGTCTTTTTCAAGTTCTTTCCGGCGTTCAACCAGGGCATCCTGCACCGCCTCAGGGGCCGGTCCGCCAGGCAGTTTCCTGACTGAGAGGGATGTACTGACTGACAGGGCTGAGTCTATGCTCTCTTGTGTAACTCCAAGGGAAGAGAGGGTTTTTCCATAGAACTCCTCTGCTCCCCGGTCAAGCGTGACAAGATCAAGCGATCCATCCTTTACCGCATTTCCAACAATATGATGCGCAGTTCTGAAAGGAATATTAAATTCCCTGACCAGCGTGTCTGCAAGTTCGGTTGTAGTCGTTCCTCCTCTTCCTGCTTCTTCTGCCATTCGCTCCAGGTTGAACTCTGCAGATTCTATCATCCCGGCAAGAAGATCAATATCCCGTCTGACCCCGGTAATCCCGCGCCAGAGATGAGGGTTCAGATCCTGCAGGTCCCGGTTATATGCCATCGGCAGTCCTTTGACAATGGTTATCGCTGACACAAATGATCCCAGAACCGTCCCAGCCCTGGACCTGAGTATCTCCGCAACGTCCGGGTTTTTCTTCTGCGGCATTATTGAGCTGGTTGAACAGTACCGGTCATCAAGGTTCACAAACTGAACAAATGCCGAGCTCCAGATGATGAGTTCCTCGCAGAACCGGGATATATTGGTCAGAAGCATGGTGTCGCATGCAAGGGTCTCCTCGGCAAAATCACGTGATGCAACGGCATCCATTGAATTTTCCAGAATCCTGTCAAACCCGAGCAGGTCTGCCGTAAGGGGTCGGTCAAGCGGATATCCGGTAGATGCCAGGGCTGCAGATCCGAGGGGGGAGCAGTTCACCCGTCGCAATGCATCAAACAGCCGGTCAAAATCCCGGGAGAACATCTGTTCATAGGCAAGCAGATGGTGGGCCAGTGTTACCGGCTGGGCATGCTGCAGATGGGTAAATCCTGGCATGACCGTTGTGATATGGTCCTCTGCAACGGAGAGCAGAACTGACCGAAGCCTGGTAAGCGCTTCAAGCTGGTCAAGTATGATATCCCTCGTTCTGATCCGAAGGCAGGTTGCCACCTCGTCATTTCGTGACCGGCCGATATGGAGCCGTCCCCCTACATCACCTCCGGTTTTTCTGGTTAGGACGGTCTCAATCCCGGCATGAATATCTTCATACAAGGGATCAAACGCCTCTGCGGGCACACCGGATTCGTACATGTAGAAAAGTTCCTTCATCAGGGTCTTTGCATGGTCCTCATGCACGATCTGCTGTCTGGTCAGCATTACCAGATGTGCCATATCGACCAGAACATCTGAAGAAGCGATATTTCTGTCCGCCTCCATCGAGGAGAGGAGTGATTCAATATCTTCTGTCCTCTCCCCGGAGAGCCGTGCCTTTCTGACGACATCTCTGGTCATAATCCCGTATATCTTTCACGGGAGGATCATTAATGTCCACCGATGTATCCGGTGGTGGAGTAACAGATATTCCTTGGATCTCGGCGTTATGAATAGTACAATGAGGGCAAAAATATGGAATAAAATGGGCTTAATAATCATTTAATCGAATGAAAAAGGATAGTTTATGAACCTGAACCAACTAGTACATAAGACAGGTAAGATTATCATGAAGAATGTTTGGCTTATAGCTTCTCTCTTCCTTATTACCGGTCTGGTTCTCCTGTGTGGATGTACCGGGACCCAGGAGACAGCTCCTGCATCACAGCAAAGTGCAGCAGGTGAAAAGACAGTTCTGAATATCGGATACCAGCCAAGTACCCATCAGATGGCATTTATGACCGCTTACAGCAAGGGGATGTACAATGAGACTCTTGCCCCTCTTGGCATAAAAGAAGTAAAAGCATACAGTTTCCCGACTGGTGCTCCTGAAATGCAGGCCATGCTTGCCGGTGATCTTGACTTTGCCTATGTCGGTGCTGCTCCCTTTGTCACTGCTGCTGCAACCGGCCTTGATGGAAAAATTATCGCTGCAGCCCAGACACAGGGTTCATCAGTCGTCCTGAAGAGCGGTCTGAATTATACCAGCCCTGCTGATCTGAAGGGACTGACTATTGCAACCTTCCCGGCAGGAACCATTCAGGACACCATTCTGCGGACCTGGCTCAAAGAACAGGGACTTGACCCGGAGAAGGACGTCAAGATTGTAGCCATGGGACCGGGAGATGCAACGACTGCAATCATGGCAGGAAAAGTTGACGCGGTATTCCTTCCGGCACCTTCCCCGACAACCATTGAGGAGGCCGGAGCAGGAAAGATCATCATTCAGTCAGGTGAGATGTCACCAAACCATGTCTGTTGTGTTCTTGTTGCAAGCGGAAAGATGATCAAGGAACATCCGGAGATCGTCACCGAGGTTCTGAAGATTCATCAGCAGGCAACTGAGTATAACAAGCAGAACTGGGAAGAAGCCTCTGGATACATGGAAGCAATGACAGCCATGAACACCTCAGTGATTATGAAATCGCTGAATGAGTGGGATGGTGAGTGGGTATCTGATCCGCATATCATCGCTGAATCTGTGACCAGTTATGCACAGGATCAGGCTGCACTCGGGTACATCAAGACTCCGCTGAGTGGTGATGACCTGATTGATACCAGTTTCTGGGATAAGCAGTAACGCTTCACCCCATACTTTTTCCTTTTCTCAAAGACCATTACTACTGGAGCGACGTGTCAGCATGCTGGCACCATAGTGAGAATTAAGCAATGACAGGAATTCTACCGGGATCACGATCCCCCGGCTACACAATTCTCTCAATATCAGCACTCCTGATATTCTGGCAGGTGCTTGCAGATGAGATTGTGAAAAATCACTTTATTCTGCCATCATTTACCGATGTCATCATCGCCTTTTATGAACTTCTCTTTGTTGGAACATTGCCGATGGACTTTGCCGTGAGTATGCTCCATTTCTTTATCGGACTTGGATTATCTCTCCTTGTCGGCGTCCCTGCCGGCATCCTCATCGGATGGTACCCGGTCGTCAACCGGCTGCTCGATCCCATCATTGAGATCATCCGCCCTATCCCCCCCCTCGCGTGGATCCCTTTTGCCATCGTCTGGTTCGGGCTTACCGACCTTGCAGCAGGTTTTGTTATCTTCATCGGAGCCGTCTTTCCGGTCCTCATTAACACATATGAGGGGTTTCGAAACATTCCGCGGATTTTTGTCGAAGCCGGGAAGATGCTTGGATGTACGAGTAATGCCGCTCTTATCCGCTTTATCGCCATTCCCGCAGCATTGCCTCATCTTGCGGCAGGGTTTCGGGTAGCAAGCGGGGTTGCGTGGATGTGTCTTGTGGCTGCAGAGATGTTTGGGGTATCCAGGTTTGGTCTGGGGCAGAAGATCTGGTGGTATTATAATCTGCATCAGATGGACAAAGTCATGGTCTATATGCTGATTCTGGGTTTTATCGGACTTCTTATTGATTACATCTTCAGATATGGGATGAACCGGACTCTGCTCAAATGGCGCCAAGGAGAGGTGAACTGACATGGGCAGAGTGGAAATCTCTCATATCTGTCGGGAATTTATCAAGGAGGATGGAGACCGGGTTGTTGCCCTTTCAGATATCAACCTCTCCATCGCCGATGATGAATTTGTCTCATTTGTAGGTCCCTCCGGGTGTGGAAAGACCACGCTGCTCCGGATTATTGCAGGTCTTGACAAGGCCAGTTCCGGGGAAGTCCGGGTAGATGGATCGCTTATCTCCGGACCGGGTCAAAAGGTAGGGATGGTGTTTCAGGAGTACTCCCTGTTTCCCTGGAGAAATGTCCTTTCCAATGTTGCGTTTGGACTTCAGATGAGGGGTATTCCAAAAGAGGAACGGCAGGAGATTGCACGAAAATACATCTCACTCGTCGGCCTCTCCCAGTTTGAGCAGAGTTATCCGTATGAGTTGTCTGGTGGAATGAGACAGCGGGTTGCAATCGCCCGT
>NZ_JAIWNS010000048.1 GCF_020216685.1 Methanospirillum hungatei
GCACTTGCAACAGATCCGGATCTCCTCCTCATGGATGAACCATTTGGCGCTCTGGATGCCCAGACCCGGAACCATATGCAGTGCGAACTGCTGGATATCTGGGAGACAAAAAAGAAGACTATTTTATTTGTGACACATAGTTGTGATGAAGCCGTGTTTCTCTCTGATCGCGTGGTGGTTCTCTCTCCACGGCCAGGAGTTATCAGGGAGATTGTCAATATTCCGATATCACGGCCACGTGACAGGACGAACAAGGAGTTTATCGATCTCAGGCGTTGTCTTCTCGAGATGATTGAAGAAGAGGAACGAGAGGAAGAAAGGATTAAGTGTAAATCCGGCAATTTATAAAAGCACATATCAATACAGGAGTTCGGGTTCATGGTCAGAAAACCAAACAGCATGTACAGAAACCTTGCAAAGAAGGCCTATACTCGCAAGGAATATATGGGAGGTATCCCAGGTGTTAAAGTCGTACACTTTGACATGGGGAACCTGACAAGTGAATTTCCAATGGAAGTTTCCCTGGTTGTGGATGAGAGCTGCCAGATCCGGCACTCCGCTCTTGAAGCAGCCCGTATGAGCATTAACAGGAAGTTGAACAAGGAACTGGGGCGTATGAACTACCACCTCAAACTGCGGACCTATCCACACCATGTCCTGCGTGAGAACAAGCAGGCAACCGGTGCAGGTGCTGACCGTGTGTCACAGGGTATGCGCCTTGCATTCGGGAAGGCAGTCGGAACTGCAGCCCGTTGCCAGCAGAACCAGAAGATCTTTACCGTCTTTTCAAATCCTGCAGGTGTTGAAAAGATCAAGGATGCCCTCCGTCACGGTGGTCATAAGCTCCCTTCCCCGACCCATCTCGTCATTGAGATGAAACAGGAATCATAAATTTCCTGAAATCTTTTTTCGATTCTATTGGATCAGTTCTATACCTCCTTTCAGACAGATATATCAGGTATGTCCAGATCCGGTGATCCTGACCTTTTGAAACGGATCTCTGATGCCACAGAGAAAGCAGTCCGTGATGCAGAAATATATCTTCCAGATGATGTGAAGGCCAGATTGACAGAGGCCCTGAAGATGGAGTCTGTTGTTGTCGCGAAGCAGGAACTTAAGAATATTCTTGAAAATATCTGTCTTGCAGAAGAACGTTCAGCCCCACTCTGTCAGGACACCGGTATTCCGGTACTGTATATCACCGTTCCTTATGGTATGACATGGACTCCTGAAATGGAAGAGGCAGTCTTTACCGGAATTCAAAACGCCACAGAGCACATTCCGCTTCGTCCGAACCTTGTTGATCCCTTGAGCCGTGAAAATACAAAAACAAATACGGGCCTTTCCATGCCTCCGGTCCATGTGAAACAAGGTGAACGGTTTACCATTACTGCTCTCCCAAAGGGTGCAGGATCTGAGAATGTATCCAGAATCAGGATGATGAACCCGTCAGATAAGGGAAATATTCCAAAATTTGTTGTTGAGACCATGCTGGAAGCCGGGGGGCGGCCCTGTCCGCCTGTCATTTTGGGTGTTGGAATCGGGGGAACCTTTGATGTCGCTGCATCTTTGGCAAAAGAGGCTTTGCTGGAACCGGTGGATATGATGACCGACTATGAACAGGAGATCTGTGATCAGGTAAATCAGCTTGGGATTGGTCCGATGGGGCTTGGGGGCGATACCACCTGCCTTGCTGTAAAAATCAAAACTGCCGGGTGTCACACGGCTTCTCTTCCGGTAGCGGTCAATATCCAGTGCTGGGCTGCCCGGCGGGCAACCGTGGAGGTTCTCCTATGAGACATCTCCAGACTCCGTTAGGCGATGAGGTCCTCTCGCTTAAGGCCGGGGAGATGGTTACTCTCTCAGGAACTGTCTATACCGCACGGGATGAGGCTCATCTCAGGATCATGGAGGATGGATTTCCTTTTGATCCGAAAGGGGCTGTGCTCTATCACTGTGGGCCGGTTGTTGCCGATAACCGGATCATCGTTGCAGGTCCGACGACCTCGGCCCGGATGAACCGCCTGACCGGTTTTATGCTGGATGCCGGAATCAGAGGGATCATTGGCAAAGGGGGGATGTCAGCAGAGGTCAGGGAGCTTTTGAGAGCCCGGGCGGTGTATTTTGCCTTTACCGGGGGGTGCGCTAATCTTGCCGCAGCCAGGATGAAATATGCCGGTGTTCATTATCCTGAACTTGGTATGGCAGAAGCGGTCTGGATTATTGAGCTTGACAAGCTCCCGCTTACCGTTGCAATGGATGCACACGGCGGAGATCTCTTTGCCGTGATCGAGGATCATGCACATGAAGTATTTCAGGCTATGTATCCAACCAGTACGACCAGAATATGAAACTTGAGATTGACGAATCCCGGTGCAAAGGCTGCAACCTGTGTACCATGGTCTGCCCGTATAAAATTTACAGGCCGGGGAGTCGTCCAAACCGCAGGGGGATTTATGTTCCTGACCTCGATCAGCCGGAACGGTGCCCGAACTGCCGGCTCCAGGGATTGTACGGACGACGGTTATGCGGTGTGTGTGCATTAATCTGTCCTGATCAGGCAATCCGGTGGGTGCCTGAAAAGCCCTTTGAACCAATGAAGGTGGTGATTGAGTATTAGCCGGATTGCTTTTATGCAGGGAAATATTGCGAGTGCAGAAGGGGCGCTTGCAGCTGGGTGTACCTTCTTTGGCGGATATCCGATAACTCCCTCAACTGAAGTGGCTGAACATATGGCCACCCGTATGCCAAAGATCAAGGGGGCCTGTTTTATTCAGATGGAGGATGAGATAGCCTCTATAGCCGCTGTTATCGGGGCGGCCTGGACAGGTGCCAGATCCATGACCGCAACATCCGGACCTGGCTTTTCCCTGATGATGGAAAATATCGGGTATGCCGTCATGACCGAGACTCCCTGTGTCATCGTGAATATTCAGCGTGGGGGCCCCTCAACCGGACAGCCTACTATGGCAGCACAGGGCGACATCATGCAGGTGAAGTTTGGATCTCACGGAGACTACAGTATTATCGCCCTCGCTCCGTCAAGTGTTCAGGAATGCTTTGACCTGACCGCAAAAGCTTTCAATCTGGCTGACCGTTTCAGGACTCCTGTTTTCCTCATGGCTGACGAGGTTATCGGACATATGCGTGAGAAGATCGAGATCCCGGACAGTGTGGAGATTGTGCGGCCAAAACCACTTCCAGAGGGTGCTCTTCCCTTTGCTCCCGGCCCGGACGGGGTTTCCGGATTTGCCGCCTTTGGAACCGGACGGCACATCCCGGTCACGGGTCTGACTCATGATGAACGTGGCTATCCGGACACTACAAATCCTGCACGACATGAATCCCTGGTCAGAAGGCTTGTTTCAAAGATTGAAGATGCACGACATGACATTGCAGATTATTCAATCGTGAATGAGGAAGCAGAGTATGTGTTTGTCTGCTATGGGGCACCGGTCAGAACTGTCAGGGAAGTAGTTGAGCGCCTCCGGCTTCCTGACACCGGATATCTGCAGCTCCGGACAGTATGGCCGTTTCCAGAGGGCCTTCTCAGCCGGTTCCCGAAGGTAAAGGCCTTTATCGTTCCTGAAATGAACCTTGGCATGATGGCAAGAGAGATAGAACGCCATGTCAGCGTTCCGGTCATCCCGGTCAGCAAAATCGGAGGAGATCTCCATACTCCTGAAGAACTGGTTGAAGCAGTGAAGGCTGCAGGAGGTCTTTTATGAGAGATGACTGGCTCCGTGAGGATCGTCTTCCCCATATCTACTGCGCCGGGTGTGGGAATGGAACCATCATGAATTGTGTGCTCGAAGCCGTTGAAAAAACCGGATGGGACCAGAAAAAGACAATATTTATATCAGGAATCGGGTGTTCATCGCGTGCTCCGGGGTATATCCTGACCGATTCACTGCATACCACGCATGGCCGTGCAATAGCATTTGCGACCGGGGTGAAGATGGCAAATCCCTCCCTCCATGTGGTGGTATTTACCGGGGATGGAGATCTCGCAGCTATCGGGGGGAATCATTTCATCCATGCCTGCCGGAGGAATATCGATATCACCGTTGTCTGCATGAATAATCATATCTATGGCATGACCGGAGGACAGGGCAGTCCTACAACACCCATCGGTAAGACCTCTACCACAACTCCGTATGGTGCAGATGAAGCTCCGTTTGATCTCGCAGAGCTTGCCATGGCAGCTGGTGCGAATTATGTCGCACGATGGACATCATTTCATGTGAAACAACTCACCGACTCTGTGCTTACCGGTCTGAATACTCCGGGATTTTCTCTGATAGAAGTTCGCTGTCAGTGTCCGACATCGTACGGGAGGCGCAATAAATATCGTGAGCCTGTGGATTACATGACATACCTGAAGTCACATGCAGTCCTGAAAGAGAAATGGGAACGGAGCGCTGCACCTGGAACTGAACTTCCCGTTGATTCATTCCTGGTCGGGGAGTTTGTAAGAAGGCAAAGGCCGGTCATGGGGGTGCCAGATGAGGCATGAAATCCGGTTCTCCGGGTTTGGAGGACAAGGCATCATCCTTTCGGCTGTCATTCTTGGCCGGGCTGCTGCTCTCTATGATCAGAAATATGCGGTTCAGACCCAGGTATACGGACCTGAGGCCAGGGGTGGAGCATCGATGAGTGCAGTAATCATCGATGATGAACCGATTCTCTTCCCAAAGGTCAGGGATCCGGATACCTATGTTATCATGAGTCAGCAGGGATTTGAAAAATACGGAAAAAGCCCTCGTGATGATGCGGTCATGCTTCTGGATTCAGATCTGGTGCATGACCGGCCTTCATGCACATGGGTGGGTATACCTGCCACCCTGTCTGCAAAGAAAGACCTTGGCCGGGAGATTGTTGCAAATATTATCATGCTTGGTGCATTAACCACCGCTACAACAGTTGTTTCCGGTCCGGCTCTTGAGAAGGCCATCCTTGACAGCGTTCCGAAAGGGACAGAGGATCTGAATCTGAAGGCAATGAGACGTGGACAGGAGTTGGGCATCGAGGGTGGATCATCATGAAACTAAAGGAATATGAAGCAAAGGATATCCTGCAAAAAGCAGGCATACCAATTCCCCGTGGTGTACTAGTAAAGAAGGGATCGGATTTTCTGGTCAGTCCGGATATCGAAGAGGCAGCGATCAAGGCACAGGTGGAGGTAGCGGGACGGGGCAAGGCCGGCGGCATTCTCATGGCAGATCATGCCAGTATCAGGGATACGACTGAAAAACTCTTTCAAACCACCATAAAAGGCCTCCCGGTTGAAGAGATCCTCATCGAAGAGAAACTTCAGATCCAGCATGAGTACTATCTCTCTATCACGATCGATCGGTCTCAAAAAGCGCCTGTCATTCTCTTCACAACCGAGGGGGGAGTGGATATTGAAGAAGTTGCACAAAAAAATCCTGCCGCAATACGAAAAGCAACCGTATATCCCCTCCTCTCCAAAGTTCCCGGATACACCCTCCGATACCTTCTGAATGGTGCCCCAAAGGAGATTGGAGCCATTATTCAGAAATTATATACTGTTTTTATGTCACAGGACGCATTGCTTGCAGAGATCAATCCGTTGGTCATGACTCCTGATGGTCTGTTTGCCGCAGATGCAAAGCTGATTCTTGACGATAATGCCCTGGCCCGTCATGGCATTCAGGAGAACCGGGATCTCTCGGAACGTGAACGTATGGCTGCTGCTCATGGATTCTCGTTCGTGGAACTGAATGGCAATATCGGTGTTATCGGCAACGGGGCCGGGCTTACCATGGCAACCGTGGATCTCATCAACCGGATGGGTGGCAGACCTGCGAACTTCCTGGATGTTGGTGGAGGAGCAGACCGGGTCAGAGTTGCGCATGCCGTCCGTCTGCTTGGGTCCATGCCGGATGTGACCGTCATTATTGTAAACCTGCTTGGTGGGATTACCCGGTGTGATGAAGTGGCAGCAGGTATTATTGAGGCAGGTGTCAGTCAGCAGATCATTGTCAGGCTGGCGGGGACAAATGAGGCGGAAGGAAAAGCCCTCCTCTCATCAAAAGGATATCGGATGCTTGACACGATGGAAGAAGCGGTGACTGCCGCGGTGGAGGCAGCATCATGATCTATGCAGATAAAAAAACCGGCGTTATCGTCTGCGGTGCCACCGGGAACCAGGGCTCGTTTCATATTGACCGGATGAACCAGTACGCCCGTTCAATTGGCGGAAGAGGTGTGGTTGCAGGGGTTACTCCGGGAAAAGGCGGGCAGGAAGTGCATGGAGTACCGGTATACAACTCCATCCTCGAAGCAGCCGAGGCACAGAATGCAACCGCCGCGGTATTGTTTGTTCCCGGTTCTGCTGCAGGGGATTCGATCATGGAGGCGGCGGATGCCGGGCTGGATCTTGTGGTAACCATCACCGAGCATATTCCGGTTCATGATGTGATGCATGCGGTCACCTATGCGCAAATGAGGGATTGTACGGTCATCGGTCCGAACTGTCCTGGTCTCTTCTCCCCTGGCGAGATCAGCATGGGTATCATGCCTGCTCATCTGGCAACCAGGGGTCCGGTCGGTGTCATCTCACGGAGCGGGACCCTGACGTATGAGGTCGTTCATGAGCTGACCAGAGCAGGTATCGGTCAGAGTTCGATCATCGGCATTGGTGGGGATCCCATCATCGGACAGACCTTCGCTGATGCTCTTGAAAGGTTTGCAGAAGATCCGCTGACAAAAGCGGTTGTCATCCTTGGGGAACTTGGTGGTAACCTTGAGGAGGAAGGTGCACGGTCTGCAGAACTACCTGTTGTTGCTTTTATTGCGGGAACAACAGCCCCGGCTGAGAAGAGAATGGGTCATGCCGGAGCTATAGTCACCGGTGGTGAGGGTGATGCAAATGCCAAGATTGCACGACTTCGGGATCTCGGTGTCCCGGTTGCAGACCGGCTGTCAGAAATTCCCGCAATGATTCGGGGGGCAATCTGAATGTCCATCATTGAAAACCTCCGCCGCGGTGATGGAGAAGAGGCAGGGGGCGGGAAATTTAATCCGTTCCGCATTCTTGAGATCGGAGAGAGCATGGTCCGGTATTGTGATGGCATCAGGATCAAGAATTACAATTTCCTTGCTATTCTGACCAGTGACCGACTTGTTCTGATTGAAAGTGCCCAGCAGAGTGCAGGAACCATTGCAAAGGAGATCCCTGTCTCCATGATTCAGGGTGCTGCGATGGAGCGGGATGAGAAGAACCGGCCATCCCTGGCGGTATCAATGGAGGTTGGAGGTCAGACCCGTCTGATGAAACTGGTGTTTACCGGACTTATTGCTGAACCAGAGACCGAATGCCGTGAATGGTTTGCTGCCATTAATGGATATCCCCCTGAACCGGAACTTAATCAGGAACCTGAGCTCCCGGTTGCTCCAGAACCGACACCCGAACCAATACCGGTCTCTCTCTCCCCGCCCGGTACTGCAGGGCCTCTACCGGTTCCTGCACCAGCTCCAGTGCCCTCTCCGATAATTGATGCAGAAGCAGTCTCTCCTGTACCAAAAACTGAGGAGATTCAGGAGCAGATTCCTGCACCGGTACAACTGGAACCTGCACCAACACCCGTCATCCAATATCAGCAGGAACCTGTCTCTCCCCCGGCTCCTGTGGAAATCTCCCCTGAAGTGCCAGAGGTCATTTCACCAGCACCGAAAGGTCCGGTTGTTGATAAGGCTCCGGAGTCCATTCCACAAAAAATCATGCCCATTCCAAAAAATGGGAAACAGCGTATATCAGTTCCGGCACCTGACACGGAATCAATACAAATTTCATTAGAAAAACCCAATATCAGCCCGCTCCGGTTTAAAAGAAGGGACACAACTCCTGTTAGCGGAAACAGTGGGAAACCCAGGTACTGTATGCATTGTGGTTCACGGTTTCCTGCTGTGGCAAAGTTTTGTCCGGTTTGTGGAAAGACCCAGGTCTGATCCGTCATGGGATCATACCATGGCAGATATCCACAGCTGGATGCCTGTCGTGGTATTGCTATTCTCATGATGATCTGGTTCCATTTTTTTGTAGATCTTGCATTTCTCGGATTGCCCGGGCCTGATCCCTTTTCAGGTCTTCTTCGTATCTTCGGGATGCTGACCACGATCTCGTTTATTGGTATTGCGGGAATATCCGCACACCTGAAGGCTCAAAAAACTCCGGGATTGATGAATCAGATCTCTTCGTTTTTCAAACGAGGGGGCGAACTCATCCTGATTGGTATGGGTATCACCATCGTCACCTGGTTCGTGATGGATGGCGAGGGGTATGTGGTATTTGGAATCCTGCACCTCATCGGCACAGCACTTATTCTGACCCCGCTCCTCTACCGGTTAAATTATACCGGGCTTATCCTTGCAGCCGCTCTCATCCTGATCGCATACACAAACCTCCTCCCTTCCGGTCCCTTATGGCTTGCATGGTCTGGTATCTGCCCGGAAGATTTCTATTCGGTAGATTATGCACCACTCATACCATGGCTTTCAGTCTTTCTTATTGGATTATCTGCAGGCCGGTTCCTCTTTCCATGTGGCAATCCGCGATATGACTCTGGCGACCCCAGCAGTTTCGGACTCTCTCTGGCTTATCTGGGAAGACACTCTCTTCTGATTTATCTCATTCATCAGCCGGTTCTGTTCCTGCTGATTATCAGTGTTGCAAAAATTAGTATCGGATGAATTATTTCAGAATATTTAAAAGACCTGAAAAAAGCTCTGAAGAGGTATTTTCAGTAGTATTATCCGATTCTTTCTCATGATCCCCAATCGATGAAGTGATGTTTTTCTTCACCGTCTCAAGACGGGACTGCACAACGGTGAGGTTTGGATCAATGCTGATCGCTTTTTCAAATGCATCAATGGCCTGTGTATTCTGTCCGATCTTTTCATATATCGTCCCGATGTAATACCATCCGACGGCATTATTCTGATCATAGGTTGTTGCATTGAGGTATGCTGCAATAGCCTCCTCGAATTTCCCCTGGTCAAAGTATGAGGCTCCCATATTTTCCCATGCACTGGAATAATTCGGACGAATACTCAATGCCTGCCGGTATGAGTCTACCTCCTCTTCATACCGTGCAAGTTTCCCAAGCGTGACCCCCCGGTTATACCATGCATCGGCATCCTGCGGGGTGACTCTGACTGCTTCATCTGCAACTTCGAGTGCCTCTTCATATTTTCCCTGCCGGTTCAGGACGATTCCCAGGTTATTGAGTGCATCGGAAAACCCCGGACGCATCTTCAGAGCGAGCCGGTACTCATGTGTGGCATTTTCATACTGGCCAAAGGAGGATAATGCATTACCCATCAGATAATGCTCATCTGCTGTCATTTCATCCGTTTCTGCAAAGGTTGTGGGGACAAGGATGAAAATTATAAAAAAAGTGATGAGAGGAACCAATCTGTTCATTCAGTACACGGTTGGAATAGAATGAAATAATGTTTGTGGCTCTTACGTAAAAATCCCTTTTGTCATCTGAAAAAATTAACATTTCTTCCTATTCGACGGATGCAGAACCCATGTATGAGAAGAGGGAGATCGTACCGAATTTTATGCCCATAATTTTTTAGTCCTCTATTCTTTTCATGAAGAAATTCAGGCAATTATTGAACTTCTTTCCAGCAAAGACTCGTAATCTAAAAGTTCAAAAAATGTATTTATACTTCTGATTGCAATCATTACATCATTATGCCAGTCAACCAGGCGCAGGTCGACAGCATCATTTCTTCGGCATCTGCCGAAGATCCGGAGATTCAACTGCTTAAACTCAGGGATGAGGTTGAGCTGCTGAAGACCTCGATTAAACGCCTGCTCATTGATATACGGGAACGTATGAATGATGCGGAGAACCCGCTTGTTCAGGCGTTAAAGGGGAACCCGGTGGAGTTTGTGGGCCAGCATACCACAGCTCCCACTCCTATGGAGGGATATATCGATGATTATGATGAGGAACCATCTGGT
>NZ_JAIWNS010000049.1 GCF_020216685.1 Methanospirillum hungatei
GGGGGTTTTCCAGAAGAAGGGGGAACGATGTCAGTGTCAGAAGAACCAGAAGCGATTGAACCGGTCGGACAGCCGGATATGGGAATGACTGCAGGTCTTGGTGGGGGAGCAGGCAGTGTCTCATCAGCCTTGTCTTCTCTTGCAGCGGAGAAAGGGATGCTTGAAGCGCTCAGGAACCAGTTGTTTGCCCAGCCTGCACCGGCTCCTGAACCTGTAAAACAGAAAAAGCCACGTGAGAAGGTGAAGATACAGAAAGTTTACAGCCTGTTTGAATGGACGACCAATAATGTGAAACGATACGGGCATGACCGGGTTGATCTCATGCTTGAGTCGTATAAGGAGATGGGTCATATCTCTGAAGAGCATTGTAAACAGGTGAAAGATATTGCCCGCCTTATGGCACCGTCGATCGGGGAAGTCCATGAGATGAAGGCAGATGAATTTGTTCTGGCACTCTATGAACTCAACCGGATATTACAACCTGAGGATCCGGGTCTTGACCGTGACATGCTTGATGTCCTGATTGAGAAGAGAAAGATGGCAATGCCATCAGGCCGGATTGAGGAGACAGATAACCTGATAGAGGATGACTCAGAGTTTGAGTATATTCCTTCCCGTGAGTAACTGCCGATATGGCAAGCGAAGCTATCTCATCGTCAATTATGATAATAGGGGCGGTCCTTGGGGCCGCAGTCCTTATTACCGCTATCCTACCAGCAATTTTTTCAGCTGGTGATACCTTCGGGACCGTTTCGTCGTCAGCTGAGCAGAAATTAAAGACTGATTTTCGGATAGTCAATACTTATGCGTATGATAATTCACCTGATGTAGTGAAAGTCTGGCTGAAAAATGTTGGTGCTATCCGAATCTCCATCTATGAAATTCAGGAATCAGATGTATTCTTTGGAGTAAATAATCAGATATCACAAAGAAGTTACTCTTCTGGTTTTACATATGAATTGAAAGGGACAAGTGATGGGTATTGGGATATTGGTGAAACCCTTGAGATCGTATTGACAGAACCAACTGGGATTTCATCCGGTGCACAACTTTATTTTTCGTTTGCATTACCTAATAGTATTCGACGAACAACAACCTTCTCTACAAATAATTAAATATGACCTCTTCTCTCATAACTGGAGCAGTAAGTCTGTTATTAATTATTATTGCAGGATATATCATTGCGACAGGAATTTTGACAGTTGCTGAGACAACAATCGGAACTCAGATAGAAATGTCTACTGTATTTGAGACAATTCAGCAAACGAAAATTTCTGTAAACGAATATTTGTGGTCAGATACAGATAATAAATTATCTCTCTATTTTGAGAATGAAGGGAGTGTTTCTTTCAAAAGGCTAGACTCGGGATATGACTTGTATATTGGCAATTCTTCGACGAATATAACAACACGATATTCATTATCTGATATTACGACCCGAATAACAAATGATATTACAAATAAAGGATTTTGGGATCCCTCAGAAGTTTTTGAGGTAAATATTACTCTTGATTATACCCCTAATTGGGCAAAATTTGTTACATCAAATGGAGTAAGTGCATCAACAAATATAAATTCTTGATTTAACCCCGGTTAGCTAATAAATCCTTCCAACTAATATTTAAACAAATCAATTGAAAAATCAAAAAAACATTATCGCTTGATAAAATTTGCAAAAATATAGAGAACACCTATTAGCAAATAGAAGAATTAATAATTAGGGGCATTCATCATATGGCAGAATTAGATCTATCCAGTGGCATGGATGAAGCCCGGGGGGACATTGCAGATCTCCTCGGGAAAGAGGAACGAAAAATCCTCACGACTGGAAACGCAGAAATCGACAAAAAAATTGCCGATGGTCTCCCTCTCGGGTCACTTACCTTGATTGAAGGAGAGAACGATACCGGTAAATCAGTCCTTACCCAGCAGTTTATCTGGGGAAGTATGCACAATAACCTCCGTGTTGATCTCTTCTCAACAGAACTGACAACGAAAAGTTTTCTGACCCAGATGGAATCGATGTCCCTTGATATCTCTGACTTCTTTGCGTGGGGATATATCCGCCTCTTTCACTGCCATCTGGTAGAGTTCAAATGGACTCCGGATGCCATGAACGATATCCTTGAACGAATCATCACCCATGTCAAGTTCAGTAATACCGATGTGGCAATCATCGACTCACTTACTATTTTCACCGAGTATACAACCAATGAAGCGGTACTGACGTTTCTGACCCAGGCAAAAAACATCTGTGACCAGGGAAAAACAATTCTTATCACTATGCACAGTTATGCATTCACTGATGAAGTCCTGACCCGTGTCAGATCCATCTGTGATGCTCACCTGCTCCTCATGAGAAAACTCATGGGTGATAAGTACGTCATGGTTTTGGAAGTGGTGAAGGTCAGAGGGGCCAGGAAGACTACTGGTAACCTTGTCAGCTTTGAAGTCCATCCCGGATATGGGATGAAGATTATTCCGGTATCCGTTGCAAAAGTCTGAATATGTCCCGGCTGCAGATTCAGGGGAAAATACCTTTTCAGGAGGCTGAGAGTCATGATACTGAAGAGTGTATAATAAACCCGGAGTCCTGCGCCCTGTACCGGATGCTGCCTGCAAATGCCAAAGAGTATGCCCGGAACTATCCCCACCTTCTTGAATACCTCCATATATTTCCGGTAGATGAATTCGGAATCCCGTTGTTCTTCTCTGAGCTGAAACGTGATTTGAAAGGAATTAAGGATCCGAATCTCATATATCCTGCAAAACCTCCAATTTTTATTCATATCTTCTTTGACCCGAATGATGTTAGGAACTTTTACATCCCCATCGAACCATCGTTCATGCATAATATCGGCCGGTTGCTTCCGGCAATCGAGTACCGGCTGGTAGACCTGCTAGATGCCCTGGAAGAAGACCCGGTCACTCCGGAAGAGCGGACAGCGGTATTAAAGCGCCTGCTCAGACAGGTCATGTATATCAAGAAAGCAGGAGAAGCAATTGATCCCAGCCTGCTGAAGATTGAAGGCCCAAAAGGGTTTGGAGACAAGTTAAAAACATTCCTTACCACCGATCTGACCGCCAAGGAAGATCCGAGTGCCGAACGGCTTTTTGCAGACGTCCCCCATCTCTCTGACGGGCGTATTATAGTAAGTCCGCAGGAGTATGAAGCAATTGAGTACCAGATGATCCGGGATAAGATTGATGTCGGACTTCTGTATCCGTTTATCTCGGATAATTTTATTGAAGATATCACGTGTGACGGACTTGGCCCCATATTTATCGAACACAAGATCTTTAAAGGGCTCAAATCTGTCGTCGGTTTTGATCAGGAGGCTGCACTTGATGATTTCTGTATTAAGCTTGCAGAAAAATCGCGTCGTCCGATCACCTATCGGAATCCCATCGTTGATGCGACCCTCCCTGACGGATCACGTATCAATATCGTGTATTCAACGGAGATCAGCCGACAGGGGAGTAACTTCACCATTCGTAAAGCGATGGATGATGTCATCTCCATCACCAAGCTGGTCGAATTTGGAACCTGTAGTTATGCACTTGCGGCATATCTCTGGATCTGCATAGAGAACGGGATGTCACTTTTCATGTCCGGTGAGACGGCATCCGGCAAGACAACCTCAATGAATGCTCTTACAACCTTCATCTCCCCTGAGTCGAAGATCGTCAGTATCGAGGACACTCCTGAGTTAATCATCCCTCATAAAAACTGGACCCGTGAAGTATCCAAAGGAAAAGGAAAAGGTGAAGGTGAAGGTTCAGATGTGACCATGTTCGACCTCCTTCGTGCAGCACTTCGTCAGCGTCCAAACATGATCATGGTCGGAGAGATCCGTGGAGTGGAAGGAGCAGTCGCATTTGGTGCCATGCAGACCGGCCACCCGGTGATGAGTACATTCCACGCTGCAACGGTGGAGAAGTTGATCCAGCGTCTAACTGGTGATCCGATTCTTATCCCCAAGACCTTCATTGATAACCTCAACCTTGTGGTCATTCAGAGTGCAGTCCGGCGGCCTGATGGAGCAATGGTCAGACGTCAGCTGAATGTTTCAGAACTGGTCGGGTATGATGCACAAAGTGGAGGGTTCTCCTTTGTTGAGGTCTTTACCTGGGACCCGGTCACTGATACGCACGAATTTACCGGTAAAGGATCAAGCTATCTTCTGGAAAACAAGATAGCAACCATGCTGGGTATTCCTGAGCATAAAAAGGCGCAAATGTACATGGAAGTAGAAAAACGTGCAAAGATCCTGGAGCGGCTTCATAAAGCGGGATATACTGACTTTATCGAACTCTTTCTGATGATAACGAAATTGAAAAAACAGGGACTTCTCAATATCGATATCTGATCCATGGCATTTGAGGGTTTTTTAGATAAACTGCGTGCGTCCAACCAGGGGAAATTACCCTTTGAGGATTTGTATGCGACGATTTATGCAAGACTCTACAAATTTTTCATAGAAGACAAGTATATGGGTTCAGATCTTCTGTTCATGCTGACATACATGGCAGCGATCATCAGTGCAGATGCGTCTCGTCCTGAAATTTTTGCATATACCGGTGCGCGATCAGAATATGTCTCGACTAAATATATCCGCCGCGCTGATCTCCTGGTGAAACGATGGGGATACAGCTATGTTGAAGCGCTCTCCAATGTCGCGAAGAAGATAGAGAATGAGATGCTCTTCTCCATGGTAAACCGGTATGCAAATGCAATTGAGTCTGGTGTTCCTGACAGTGATTACCTGAAACGTGAGCTTGAGACGATTAGGAATGTCTACAAATCAAGTTATGAACAGGGCATTGAGATGCTCAAAAAATGGGGTGATGCATATATCTCGATGCTCTTCTCAGGTGCCCTTGTCGGGATTATCATCATGGTCTCTATTGCCATTTATGCACCTGATAATATTCAGGGTACCTTGATGACCTCGTATGTGCTCATCGGTGGAATTTCAATATTGGGCATTGTAACTATGTATAAGGCGGTTCCGGCCGATCCAAAGACACACCGGCTCTTGCAGGGATCTCCGGAGCAGAACATGATTCACCGGATGGAAAAGAAGGTAGTTCCCATCCTCTGTATTATTGTCATTCTGCTTCTGCTCCTGGGTATGAATTTTGGTCTGGTCCTGATGCTTATCGGGATGCTGCTCTTCCCCTTGGGAGTGATTGCGTTCATCGATGACGGGAATATCACACTTCGTGACTCGGAGTTCCCTACGTTTATCAAAGGTGTAGGTGCGGTCCAGGGAGGTAAAGGGACCACTATTGCCCCGGCGATTCAGGATATTGATAAAAAATCACTTCCGTATCTTGAGCCCCTGATCAATTCTGTCTTTTCAAAATTAAACCTGGGACTTGATGAGGACCGGACCTGGCAGCGGTTTATCAACGATGGCGGGAGCTACCTGATATACAAGTATCTGAATATTTACCGGGATGCGCTCAAGCTTGGTGGTAAGGCTGACACGGTTGGTCAGATCGTCAGTTCATCCATGCTTGACCAGGTTCTGCTGCGGGATCACCGGCATACTATTTCCATGGGTTTTATGACTCTTCTTGTTCCGATGCATGCCATGATGGTTGCCATTTTCCTGTTTCTGTATAATATTCTGGTTGTAATGGCCGATGCAATATCAGAAAAAATGGCCTCCCTTGGAGAAGCCGGGGCGGCATTAACATCCGGGCAGGGTGCGTCTATTGCCGGGGCAATGGGTGGAAGTATGTTCGTCTTTTCCAATTTTGATAAAGATGCTATCGGGTTTTATGTCATCATCATCATTACCATGCTCACGATCTCGAATGTGGTGGCCGGGAAGATTGTTTCAGGCGGGGATAATGCATTAGTATATTTTTATTCAAGTCTTATCTGTTCTGTATCCGGGCTTCTTTACATAGTGGCTCCAATCATAACCGGAATATTCTTTATGATTCCCGTCTTTGAAGGTGTATAAGCGATGGTTGAACTCTCAGACTCTACCCGGCGGCTGGTCATATTTGTAGCAATAGTCCTTGGGGGTTCAATTCTTCTTATCTTTGATATTCCCGTCCTGTATCTGATGATGGGTGTCATTGGTATTACCATCGTTCTGCTGGTCATTACCGGCACTATCATTCTGTCAGAATTAATTCAGGAGCTGCGGTACTGGCTGAAAAACAGGCCAAAGAAGCCTAAAAAAGAGAAGCCGCCAAAAGAGAAAGGAAAGGAGAAGGCGAAGGGCGAAGGTATTTTTTCATCACTCTCCGGTAAGATAAAGATGCCATCTATTGCTCTCCCGGCAATAAAGCTCCCCGCACGGTCTGAAAAGTCACGTGATGAGAAGAAAAAGGCCAAGGAGGAGAAGAAAGGGAAAGAAAAGAAGGAAAAATCCCAAAAGCCTGAAAAAACACCAGATAAAGAAGAGGAGATCGAAGAGGCGGGCGTGGCATCAGATAGTGGAAAATCAGATGATGCAACATTTGATACCGACCTGCTGGAAGGCCTGGATCTTGATGACAGTCTTGACATCGATGCTGAACTTGACTCAGTAAACCCGGAGTTTGACAATATCCGGACTCCTTATGGAGAAGGGGAGGTCATGCCTGAGATCCCCTCTGATTCTGACGTGAAAAAGATGGATATCTCAACCCAGGATGAGGAGGAGGAGATTATCCTGGATGATGACCAAGGCCCTGACGAGATCGACGCTATCTACTCTAGCACCATAGACATAGGCTCTGACTCCGGCGGGGACGTGATCTCCAATCTTGAAGGGGGAGATACGATCAGTTCTTCTGATCTCTCTACCTACAGTTCATCTGAAGATACTCCCTATATGTATGGTCAGGAGGATGACGACTCCGGCGGGGAAGAACAGTTTGAACTCAGTCAGATGAAGGGCGGGGGCGATGATGACCTTATCGCTTCACTGAAGGCTGATATCGAAGACCTGAAGAAGAAGGATGATGATGTACTTCTGCGGGATTTGAAGGATGTTCATGTGACTGCTGAGGAACTTGCTGAAGAGCTTCAGGAGATCATGACTATCATCAACCGAAGAATAAAAAGAAGATAAATACCACGAAAAGATATCTGAAAGGAGAGTATGGCAGAGGTTCCGGCAAAACTGGAAAAAGGCGGGTCATGGGTGACCTCACGAATCGATATCGGAAATGACGGTATCGTTCTGAAAGACCCATGGAATGTCACAGTCAGCTACCGGAGTATTGTTGATCTTCAGAAACGCGGACAGATGATCACGCTCCTTGTCTCGATGCCGGACAAGACCGAGCGCCCGTACAAGATCGCGTCGGTTGAAAAAGTCCTCACAATTGTTACCAAGAAGATCATCATGGCCTGTAATGCATACAGGATCATGGCCCATTTCATGTCGCCTGCTATCAGGGGTGGCGTTCTGGTTACTGATGCGAAATGGGAGAAGGGGGCTATTGCAGTTTTAAAGACCGGCATCTGGTTTGTAAGTCAGGACAAGCAGATTAGCGTGCCGCTTAAAGAGGTCGCAAGTCTTGAGCTGACAAAACGGGAATTACAGAAGAAGAAACTTGATGTGATTAAGATCGACCACCTTGAGGGTGGCGAAGTTGTCACCAGTTTCATCCTCTGTCCGCTCTCAACTCTGCAGGTTTTATACAATTTCCTTCGTGATGCAACCAAGGATATGGACATGAAAGGGTCTGAGCTGGATCAGCTTGATGCCCAGACTGCCCAGGTCGCCATGCTTATCTACAGCGGAATGGATACGAAATCGATTGAAAACATGCTCAGCCTTCCGCCTGAAGAACTGAATGCAATATATGAGACTCTTTTAAAGTTAAAACTCGTGGATGTTGTAATGGTCAGAAAGGAAGTGCAACTGACTCCGAAGGGTGTCAGATACATCACCGACGCACTCAAGCCACCCTCGTAGGACCAGATATTCCACAATCCTTTTACCAATTAATATCGTTTAATTCATAGGAGGAACCGTTCACCCATGGGACGAATCCTGATTGTCGATGATACATTGTTTATGCGGACCTTGCTCAAGAACATACTCAGCTCCGGGGGTCACGAGATCGTCGGGGAAGCTGAAGATGGTGATATCGGCGTTACCAAATACCGGGAATTGAAACCTGACCTTGTTACGATGGATGTGGTCATGCCAAAGATGAATGGCATTGAGGCATTAAAAGCCATCAAAGCACTTGATGCCAATGCAAAAGTGATCATGTGTACGGCGGTTGGTCAGGAACAGATGGTGAAACTTGCAATTAAAAGCGGAGCGAGGGGTTATATCGTAAAGCCGTTCCAGGCTCCAAAGGTTCTGGAAGAAATTGGAAATGTCCTTGGTGCTTAATACATGATCAGGGTTCTCGTCATCGACGATTCACTCTTTATCAGGACTGTAGTACAGGACATGCTATCCGATGATCCGGATATTCAGATTGTTGGTGTCGCATCTGATGGTCTTGAAGCGCTGGATAAGATCAGGGAACTAAAACCAGACCTTATCACCCTGGACATAGAGATGCCGAGGCTTGATGGGTTGTCAATGCTTGAGAGGAAAAAGGAGATTGACCGGTTTCCTAAAACACTGGTTTTAAGCTCTTTGACTTCTGAAGGGGCAGAGATGACAAAGCGGGCTATTGCTCTTGGTGCTGATGACTTTATGCTGAAACCAAGAGGAATTAAGAATATCCGTGAGATTGGTGGAGAGTTAAAGCATAAAATAAAAAATATCTGTACGATCGCCTACATTACGGCAAAACCTGTATTAAAGGACAGTAATGCCAGGAATGTTGTGCTTATCGGCTCATCAGCCGGAGGACCCCCGATGCTTGATACCATTGTGTCAAAGCTTCCCTCAGATCTGAATGCCGCGGTGATTATCACTCAGCACATGCCCAAAGGCGGATTTACTGCAGCACTTGCGGCGCGTCTGAACAGAATCTCACCATTGCAGATACGGGAAACGGAGAACGGGGATATTTTAAAAAACGGGACTGTTCTCGTCTCCAGAGCCGGATTTCATACCGTTATCTCATCTGTTCTTGACAAAGGTGGCAGTCAGAGTGGCAAAATTGTCCTGACAGACTCTCCACCGGTTCATAATGTAAAACCCGCGGTAGATAAGACATTCATCTCTGCAGCGCAGGTATTTGGCAATCACTGTGTCACCGCAATTTTATCCGGGATGGGAAATGATGGTGGCGAAGGAACCGAGGCGATCAAAAGGGCCGGCGGCGTCACGATAGTATGCAGGGAAGAGGACTGTCTCGTCTACGGGATGGCGCGCTCTGCATTATCCCGGAACTGTGTGGATCATGTACTCTCTTTGCAGGCAATTCCTGAAAAGATCGTTGAAACTATCAGAGCAATGAACGGGTGATTTATGTCTGATCTGGATGCATACCGGAGTCTCTATGTAGCAGAATCGCGGGAAAACCTTGAGGGTATTGTCAGCAATCTTCTGGTTCTGGAAAAGGGAACTGATTCTCATGCGATAGATGAGATCTTCCGGTCTGCTCATTCACTTAAGGGTATGTCAGCATCCATGGGATTCTCTCACATGGAAGAGATCTGTCATGCTCTTGAGGATGTCTTCTCACAGATCAGAAGTGGCCGACTTGAGGTAACCCAGTCACTCGTAGATGATCTCCTCGCTGGTGCAGATGATATCGAACTGATGATTGATGAGATCGAGGCCGGCGGTGATGGGCAGCTGGAACATAAGGACCAGCGGGTAAAAAGTCTGAAACGCTGGCTGTCAGCGGGTGAAGAGAAAGTAGTGGAAAAACCCGCACCAAAGACTCCTGCACCTATAGAACCTCCCTCATCTGATACAGGTGGTGATATGTATGAAGGTCCTGCATATGATCAGGATTACGGGTCAGGTTGTCTGACATATTCACTAACGTTCTCACTTGCTGACAATGTAGACAATAAAAACCTACGTGGGATGCTGATATTTCAGAATCTGGAAAGTATCGGCGAAAT
>NZ_JAIWNS010000050.1 GCF_020216685.1 Methanospirillum hungatei
TGTTACCTGTTCTCCTGAACGGACCATCGTTGAGGATGATGAGAATTTCACCGGGGATGTCACATTGGAATTTCGGACAAATGCAGGAAAGGGTGCAATAGAAACCATCCTTGGTGTATCGGATATAAAAACCCGGACAATCTCTGAGCCTGCCATACCTGCTGAAGTATCTGCTGTTCCCCTGGCGAAAGATGAACCCTCCATTCCTCTGACAAAGGGTCCTTCAGATACCGGTGTCAGGTATGAAATCCATGTTGAGATTGCATCTTCGGTTGATTCGCGCAATCTTCGGTCAATGCTGCTCCTTCAGAATCTTGAGGGGCTCGGAACTATCTCTCATCTCTCTCCAAAGCGTGAGATCATCGAGGATAGTGATACATACAACGGGATTATGGATATTCTCCTCAGTACAGCCGAGCCACAGGAGAAGATCCATGCCCTGCTCAAAGGTTCAGATATCAAAAATTATTCAGTCCGGGTAGAAGTACCTGATATTTCAAAAGACGGAGCTGCTTTGGAAGGTTCAGACAGTACCTCTTTTGCCGGAATCCGTGCATCATCAGCAGATAAGGCCGAGAAAAAACGGGAAGTTAAAAATATCCGGGTTGATATTGACCGGCTTGACCATATGATGAACCTGGTTGAGGATCTGGTCATCAACCGTGGACGCCTTGAGCAGATCGCCCAGCAATACAAGATTAAAGAACTTGATGAAACCCTCAACATGGTCGGCAGGTCGGTATCTGATCTGCAGGTCATGATGATGGATATCCGGATGATTCCGCTGAATCATATCTTTAACCGGTTTCCACGAACAGTCCGTGACATTGCTGCCAAAGAAGGAAAGGAAGTTGACTTCGTGGTAGAAGGTGGTGACACAGAACTTGACCGGTCGGTTATGGACGGTCTGAATGATCCGCTATTACACCTCATCAGAAACGCTCTTGATCACGGCATTGAATCACCGGATGTCAGGATTGCAAACGGGAAAAACCCGAAAGGCAGGCTGACCCTCTCCGCATCCAGGGACAAGGATAATGTCATTATTGTCATTGAAGATGACGGTGGCGGTGTCAACGTTGAGAAGATTAAAAAGAAGGCTATTGAACGGGGTCTTATCACCGAAGAGATTGCAGCATCAATGAGTGATCAGGATGCATATGATCTCCTCTTCCAGCCCGGGTTTTCAACGGCAGATAAGATCACTGATATCAGCGGCCGGGGGGTAGGCCTCGATGTCGTGAAGACCACAATTGCCTCATTACAGGGCACAATAAAACTTGAGTCTGTTCCTGGTCAGGGGAGCAGGTTTGAGCTGGTCCTGCCTCCGACGATGGCAATTGTGATGGTAATGATGATCCGGATCAATGGGAAGCGCTGTGCCATCCCGATTACCAACGTTGCTGAGGTTGCAAGCCTTGCTGCATTCCCTATCCAGAACATCGGCAATGGAGAAGGTCTGCTGATGCGGAATGAGATCATTGTTCTTTACCGGCTTGATGATATGTTTGGCCGGTCCAAGTCAGAAGAGGTCATCGTCGTTCTTCAGAATGGGAACCGAAAGGGTGCCATCATCGCAGATCTCATTGAAGGGCAGCAGGAGGTGGTTATAAAACCACTTTCGAAGTTTGTCGGAGCATGTGAGGGTGTCAGTGGTGTTACGATTCCAGGTGACGGGGAAGTAGTGCCGGTTCTTGATGTGAAGGCAATTCTTCGGGAAGGAGGACAGAAATCCGGACGGAAATCAGGCGGAAGGAGGGTGAAAAAGATGATAAAAAATGTGATAGCAGACGGAGATCTGGCTATTAGTGAACAACAGGCCGATGAACTGAGGGAACTTGGAAATATTGGCGCAGCTCATGCTGCAACAACCCTGTCTACAATTCTGAGTACGATGATACAGATCCGGGTGCCTGAGATCATCCTGGTCAATCTCGCGAATCTGCGCAATTATCTTGATGATGTCATGGCCGCCATGACGGTCTTTCAGATACAGGGCCAGATCAAAGGTGAAGGGTATCTTATACTGCACATTCCTGAGGATTCGATCATCAGGCTTACCAATATCATGATTGGGACGACTGAGCTGAACCGGGAGATTGATGACATGGACCGGAGTGCCATCAATGAGATCGGGAATATTATGACCTCATCGTTCCTTGATGCATGTGCCACTTTGCTGAATATCATCATGATCCCCTCCCCTCCTTCCATGGTCATTGATATGCCTCATGCTGCGCTTGAATCCATTATTGCTACCCAAGAGATTAAGGAGAATGTTGATGAAGTGGTGTTGTTCAGGACCGAACTGACCTGTGCAACCCATGAGATTAAAGCAAATATTATCCTCCTTCCAAGCAGATCCCTGCTTGCAGAAATTTTTGCCAGAATGGAGAATGTCATAGCGGTAGCAAAATCAGGCTGAATTGAATGAGCGAGACAATTACCGGCAGTGACCAGCGTGAGGTCATCATCATCGGTATTGGTGAATGGAGTACCGGGGATACTGTCATGACATCCATAGGTCTTGGTTCCTGCATCGGTCTTGTAATTCATGATGAAACACGAAAGATCGGTGGTCTTGCCCATGTCATGCTTCCAAAATCAAGCGGAAAACCAAATGAAAGGGCGGGAAAATACGCTGATACCGCGGTTGAAGTTCTGATTAAGGAACTTACGCAAAAAGGAAGCAAGGTAAGCAACCTGAAGGCAAAACTTGCCGGTGGCGCCTCCATGTTTCAGAACTTTTCAGGAAACCTGAATATCGGTGAGCGGAATGCTGAAGCACTCAAGGCCATCTTAAAAGAATTATCCATCCCAATTGTCCGGGAAGACCTGGGCGGGACCATTGGAAGGACAGTAACCTATTATCCAAAAGAAAACGGCCGGTTAGTCATAAGGCAGGCTGACGGGACAACAAGAGAAATTTAAATTTTTTTACATCCCTGCCGCTGAATCTTCGATTATCTTTTCAAGCATCTTAACGATATCAAGCAGGACCGGCGGGTTTGGCAGCATAAATATGTTCAGACTGAGCTCATGTTCATCACATATCAGTTCAGTCTTGAAAAAGACAACATTATCATAGAGAATATTACTCTCTTTAATCACCAGATCAAAGACATTTTTCGGGAGATCAAAAATTGTTCTGGGCGGTGAGGGGAGCATAATAATTCCCAGTAATTCTGCAGTGCCATCAAGAAAGGCCGATACCATGATATTCCCGATCTCATTGATGGCACTCTCATCCATCTCATTGAGCGGCCGGTCAGGTTCAATGGGCAGTCCAAGCATGATGCTTGTCATCTGAATGACCGACTCCTGCGGGACGTGGAGAATGACATACCCTGCTTTTGCCATCTGACCTTCCATGGTAAAGACGACCATGGCAGAAAGACCCTGTTCAATCTGCTCATTAATGGCACGAAGGTCTACGATACTAATCTCCGGAACATTCAGCATTATGGGGGTGTTCAGCATCGTGGAGAGCGTGGTTGCTGCGTGAGAAGCACCAATATTCCCAAGTTCCCTGAGCGCATCTTTCTGATTGTCATTTAGGTCTACCCGGAAATCATCGATTGATTTATCTTTCATAGTAATGGTGAGCGGTGCTGCCCCAGTCCGGGGAATTTGTTCCTCAGCCTGGTTTTGTTCAGTATCAGCGGTTCCATCATCAGGGATCTCATCCTTGTATTGCATGAGGATGCTCATGACCGGATCATCAGCAGATATACTGGATTTCGGTGCCGGTTTTGATGGCTCTTCCTCTGGTTCGCTGCTCTCTTCTGATGAAGGCTCCTGGTCAGAAGAGTACTGGGCGAGGATGGACATTACAATATCTGCTTCACTCTGGGGCTTTTGAGGTTCAGCTGGTTTTCCCTCCGGAGCCTTTTCCTCTGTTACAGATGATTCTTCATATAACTCATCATCAGTCAGTAGAGGTGCAGTTCTCACCGGTTCAGAAGGAGTTTTATGAGATATGGATGCGGTTTCCCGTTTAGGCTGGCCCTCAAAGGACTGACAGCGCTCCAGATGCTCTCTTGCCACCGGATCAGCCGGATAAATTGCGAGAGCCTCTTCAAATGCCCGGCACGCAAGAGAGTACTCTCCCAGTTCCTCGTAAGAAAGACCAATTTTAATAAACGGTTCAATAAAATCCGGGTGAATGGTACTGGCGGATTCAAAATACTGGATCGCCGCATAGTAGTTTTTCTGGTCCATGAGGAGATTCCCCCACTGCATGTACCTGATATAAATCTCCTCTTCTGGCCTTGACCGGTATTTCGGACGGTATTGATCGGTTTTCAGTCCGGGGCGCATCAGGAGCGAGAGGTTTTTGCGTGCGACCGGGTTCTCAGGGTCAATATCAAGTGCTGTCGTGAAACACTTTCTCGCATGGGAAAACCGCCCCATCCTTACATAGGTATACCCGAGATTTATTATCGCAGCAACATTATCCGGGTCCTGTGTAAAGGCTTTTCTGAATAAAAATGATGCCTGATCATAGTCCTTCCTTTCAAGGGCTGATTCACCCATACGGAGTAGATTTCTGACCTCCCGGCGTAATGCGGCATCCATAGCAATCAATGAATATGTGAAAATTCCCCGGAAAAATTACCGGGTATACAGGCTGATAGTAGAATTATTCTGTGTATAGATTATATACATTGCTCAATGGTCCTTTTCAATACAGTATTTACATGACAAATACAGCTGCAGCAAGGACCGTTGTCCACCGCCCGTCCGGGTCACCCTTTTCTGATGTGCAGATATGTGACGTTTTTATTATCTTGCCACTTGCTTTGTAAATCTGCTCCCGCTCCTGCCATGCCGTGTCAGGATCAAATTCTATACCAAGGGTGGTTGCAAGCATGGTTGCTGCAAGATCCTCCGCATACTCTCCTGCCTGGAGCTGGGTCTCCCCATAGGAGTGATGCTCTGAAAGATACCCGTAATGGTTTTTCTCCTCAGGAACTGCAAGACCTATCGCAGCACTCATCAGGCGGTTTGGTTCATTGGTGTCATTCCTGGCCATTACCGTATACACGATCTCTCCAGGTTTTAACATACTCAGGCCTTCCTCCCGTGATATCTCGATGCAGTTCGGAGGATAAATGCTTGAGACATTGACAATATTAAACATCTCAATACCTGCTGATCGCAGGGCGGCTTCGAAGGATGCCAGCCGGTCTTTATGAACTCCAACCCCTCCGGTGAAGAAGACTCTCCGCGGGACCATCATTCTATATCCATGAGCTGTGATTGACCATAAAAACAATCCGTCTGCACAGGTATCAAAAAACAGTCAAAAATTGTGTCAGCACACGCCTTCAGTCCGGGTGTCTGAATTCCGCAGATAGAGCATGAGGGGCCTATCCGGTTGTACCTTATAATCTTATCAGGCTAACACATATGGGATATTCACCATGAAGGCAGTGCTCGGACTCGAGAATGGACGATATTTCTTCGGAGAGGGCTTTGGAGTTGAGGGTGAAACAGGAGGCGAACTCGTGTTTACAACCCAGATGACCGGATACATGGAAGCTCTCACTGATCCGAGTTATCATGGTCAGATTCTTCTTTTCACCTATCCGTTAATTGGAAATTACGGCGTCGATACAGAAAACTTTCAAAATCCGCGTGTCTGGGCAGGGGGGTGTGTTATCCATGAACTCTGCCGGAAACCCGCGCAATCACCTCCTCTCCACTCTTTTTTTGAAGAACAGGGTCTTCTTGGGATATCCGGGATTGATACCCGCCATCTTACCATCAGCATTCGTGAACAGGGAACTGTTCGTGCAGCTCTTATCACCGGGAGTGATGACTGGCAGGCAGCGGTTGAGATGGCACAGAAAACCCCGGATATTACCCAACAATCCCTCATCCCTGATGTCAGTTGTAAAAAACCCTGGCATCATCCGGGGACCGGACCCAGAGTTGCGGTTCTGGATCTTGGAATTAAGACTAACATGCTCAAATCTCTCTCTTCACGGGGCGGCGACCTCTATGTCTTTCCCCATGATGCAAAAGCTGATGAGATTCTTGCCTGTCGTCCGGATGGGCTCTTCATCAGTAATGGTCCGGGGGATCCAAAACAGGCACAGACGACCATAGCAACAGTCCGCGAACTGATCGGTCAGATGCCTGTCTTTGGTATCTGTATGGGGAATCAGATATGTGGCCTCTCTCTTGGTGCGGACTGCAGAAAGATGAAGTTCGGACATCGGGGGGCAAACCAGCCGGTCAGATGCATTGACGGGAGTATCTCCATTACGTCCCAGAATCATGGATTTGTTGTTGACGGCGATACCCTTCCGGAAGGGTGCAGAATTTCTTATGTAAACTGTAATGACGGGACTCTTGAAGGTTTTGAGGATCCCTCACTTGATATCTATTGTGTTCAGTTCCATCCGGAAGCACATGCAGGTCCGCATGATACCGAGGAAAAATATTTTGATACCATGTTTCGGAGGATGGTCTGATGCCACGGGATCCATCCATTAAAAAGGTCCTTCTCATCGGGTCAGGACCGATTCAGATTGGCCAGGCAGCAGAATTTGACTTTTCAGGGTCACAGGCCTGTCGCGCCCTTCGTGAAGAGGGAGTGTCAGTTGTACTGGTGAACTCTAACCCTGCCACCATTCAGACAGATCCCGACATGGCTGATGTTACCTATGTCGAGCCATTACAGGCAGATATCATTGCCAAGATCATAAAAAAAGAGAAACCTGATGGGATTCTTTCCGGAATGGGAGGTCAGACCGGTCTGAACCTGACGGCAGAACTTGCGGAGATGGGTGCACTTGAAGGGGTTAAGATCCTTGGAACACCTCTGAAGGCAATCTATGAAGGAGAAGACCGGGAGAAATTCCGCGACCTCATGAACCGGATCGGGGAACCGGTCCCCCGTTCTGTTATTGTCAGTTCCCTGGATCAACTGGAGCATGCAGCCTCTGTCGTCGGATTTCCGGCGATCATTCGTCCGGCTTATACCCTTGGTGGGGCTGGTGGCGGAATTGCCTACAATCCAGATGAACTCCGCCGTATAGTTGAACTGGGACTTGGAAAATCCCGTATCCATCAGGTTCTCATTGAAGAGAGTGTTGCCGGATGGAAGGAGATCGAGTTTGAGGTCATGCGTGATGCGAATGATACCTGTATCACCATCTGTGGGATGGAAAATGTTGATCCCATGGGTGTTCATACCGGAGAGAGCGTTGTCGTTGCACCGATTCTCACCCTCCGTGATGATGAATTCCATCTCCTGAGAAATGCTGCGCTCAAGATCATCCGTGCGCTTGATGTTCAGGGTGGCTGTAACATCCAGTTTGCCTTCAAGGGAGATGATGAGTACCGTGTCATCGAGGTTAATCCGCGGGTTTCCCGTTCATCTGCTCTTGCTTCAAAAGCGACCGGGTATCCGATTGCACGGGTTGCATCAAAGATTGCAATAGGCCTCCGGCTTGATGAGATCTTAAATACCGTCACCGGAAAGACGCCCGCCTCATTTGAGCCTTCGATCGATTATGTCGTCGTAAAAGTCCCCCGGTGGCCTTTTGACAAGTTCAAGACTGCCGACCGGACTCTTACAACCGCGATGAAGTCTACCGGTGAAGTGATGGCAATCGGCCGGTGTGTTGAAGAAGCCTTCCTTAAAGCGCTCCGCTCACTTGACACCGATGTTGAACATCACACGGTTCTGTCTGAACTGAAGATGATCCTTTCACGGCCGACAGATGAGCGGTTTGGTGCCCTGTTTGACGCTCTTCGTCAGGGGATGACCCTGAATGAGATCGCAGAGATAACCCGGATAACTCCCTTCTGGCTTGAAAAAATTCAGAATATTGTTGAGATGGAGAAAGCCCTGGCTGCACATCCTGATGATGCAACCATTCTCAAGGCAAAAGAATTCGGATTTTCTGACCATGAAATTGCTCAATATTCCGGAAAGGATGTTTCTGAAATCGAATCAAAAGTAGGTCTTCCGGTATACAAGATGGTAGATACCTGTGCTGCTGAATTCCCTGCACAGACGCCGTATTTCTATTCAACCTATGGGGATAAAGTCTGTGAAATTTCCCATTCGGACCGGAAAAAGGTCATGATCCTGGGTTCAGGACCTATCCGAATCGGGCAGGGTATTGAGTTTGATTACTGCACAGTACATGCGGTTACCGCTCTCAGGGAGGATGGCTATGAGGTTCATGTGGTCAATAACAATCCTGAGACGGTGTCAACCGATTTCGATACCTCTGACCGGCTGTTCTTTGAACCAATGACGCTGGAGGATGTCTCGCATATCCTTCAAAAAGATGATTATTACGGAGTCATGGTTCAGTTTGGCGGTCAGAACGCAGTCAACCTGGCGGTCCCCTTAAAGAATGAGATAGAGCGGTTAAACCTGAAAACCAGGATTCTTGGAACAACGCCTGATGCCATGGATATGGCTGAGGATCGTGACCGGTTTAGTGTACTGCTTGATTCTCTCTCCATTCCGACACCTCCAAACGGATCTGCGTATAGTGAGCAGGAGGCATATGCAACAGCGGAACGAATCGGCTATCCGGTTCTTGTCCGTCCTTCCTATGTCCTTGGTGGCCGGGCCATGGAGATCGTACATGATGATACGGAACTTGCAACCTACATGCGTGAAGCGGTCCGCGTCTCGAAGAGTCATCCGGTTCTTATCGACCGGTTTTTACAGAATGCCATTGAGCTTGATGTTGATGCGGTCTGTGATGGGACTGACGTTATCATCGGTGGAATCATGGAACATATTGAGACCGCCGGGGTTCATTCCGGAGATTCAGCCTGTGTCATCCCTCCGCAGTCCCTCTCTCCTGAAATTCTGGCTGATGTCCGTGATTATACCAGAAAGATTGCTCTTGGCCTTGGAGTTGTCGGTCTTGTAAATATTCAGTTTGCAGTGCAAGCAAGCACGGTGTATGTTCTGGAAGCTAACCCCCGTGCCAGCCGGACTGTTCCCTTTGTGGCAAAGTCAGTAGGTATACCACTGGCAAAGATGGCTGCGCGTGTGATGATGGGTGAACGACTTGCTGATATGCCATACAAGGAGATGGAGGTCTCCCATGTTGCCGTAAAGGAAGTTCTGCTTCCCTTTAACAAACTCCCCGGTGTTGACACGGTCCTTGGGCCTGAGATGAAATCCACCGGAGAGGTCATGGGGATCGATTATGACTTTGGCCGGGCATATTACAAGGCCAGTATTGCCGCTCATAATCGGCTCCCGAAATCAGGGAACGTCTTCATATCTGTAACCGATGATCTTAAGGATCAGATACTTCAGGTTGCAAAGACGTTTACTGAAAATGGTCTCTCTATCTATGCAACATCGGGGACCGTTGAATTCTTTGCAGAAAGGGGTGTTACCGCAAACCTTGTCAGAAAGATTGCTGAAGGGTCTCCGAATGTGCTTGATATGCTGAGAGCCGGAGAGATCAGCCTTATCATCAATAATTTCGCTGACAAGCAGTCACGCCATGATCATCAGCAGATAATGCGGGTCGCTGTAGATTACGGGACACCCTACATCACCACTCTGCAGGCGGCGGTGGCAGCTGCAGAAGCTATCAATTCAGTCAGGGAAGAGAACCTGACAATTGAACCCCTGCAGCATTATATCGGTTGCTGAATACTTCATACAAACTATTTTTTACGTGCGGTTTTTTCTTCTTCAGGCACTCATATGTAGGAGATAAACCGGTGAAATTTCATGGGAAAAGGAACAGTAGTACTTGCATATTCCGGCGGTCTTGATACGTCAATCTGCATTCCTCTTTTAAAAGAAGATTACGGGTATGACCGGGTTGTTACGGTTGCTGCTGATGTCGGTCAGCGGAAAGAAGAGATCTCCGTAGCCGAAGAGAAGGGGAAGAGATTTGCAGACAAACACTATACTCTGGATCTGATCGATCAGTTTGTTGACCGGTGCCTGATGCCTTCAATCAAGGCAAACGGCCTCTATGAAGGGTACCCGATGGGGACCTCTCTTGCCCGTCCGGTAATTGCCGAAGCAGTGGTTGAGATAGCAAAAAAAGAAGGGGCTACTGCGGTTGCACATGGGTGTACCGGGA
>NZ_JAIWNS010000252.1 GCF_020216685.1 Methanospirillum hungatei
ATGGGGACTTCAATGAGATCAAAAACAATCTTAACGCTCTCATTGATGTTGTCCACATGAGAAACGATGATATTAAGATGCTCATTGAGGCAGCCATTCAGGGGAAACTCGATGTCAGAGCGGATCATACAAAGTATCCTGGCGAGAACGGAAAGATGATTAAGGGCATCAATGACATGCTCGATGCATACATCGGACCAATTAACGTTTCTGCTGAATACATTGACAGGATTAGCAAGGGAGATATTCCGCCAAAGATCACTGAAGAGTACCATGGGGACTTCAATGAGATCAAAAACAATCTTAACGCTCTCATTGATGTTGTCCACATGAGAAACGATGATATTAAGATGCTCATCGAAGCTGCACTTGATGGGAAACTTGACGTCAGAGCAGATCATTCCCGCTATCCTGGAGAAAATGGTCGGATGATTAAAGGTATCAATGACATGCTTGATGCATACATCGGACCAATTAACGTTTCTGCTGAATACATTGACAGGATTAGCAAAGGTGATACTCCTCCAAAGATCACTGAAGAGTATCGTGGCGATTTCAATGAGATTAAAAATAATCTGAATGCACTCATTGATGTCATTCAGATGCGGGGGGCAGACATTCAGTTACTAACAAAGGCAGGTATGGAGGGAAAACTGGATGTACGGGCAGATCCTTCAAAATACTCAGGGTATCATGGTAACATGATTAAAAGCCTGAACAATATGCTTGATACCTATATTGGCCCATTAAACCTTGCAGCTGAGTATATTGATCGGATAAGCAAAGGTGATCTACCGCCAAAAATTACTGAAGAGTACCGTGGCGATTTCAATGAACTTAAAAATAACCTGAATCAGTGTATTGATGCAATCAGTCTTCTCGTTGAAGATGTGAACCTCCTGTCTGAATCTGCAACTGCCGGAGAGTTACATACCAGGGCTGATGTGAACCGGCATCAGGGATCTTATGCAACGCTTGTGAAAGGAATAAATGAAACGCTCGATGCTGTGGTTGAACCTATTGAAGAGGCAATGAGAGTTGCAAAAGAGTATGCCCGGTGTAATCTGGCAACTTCCTTTAATCCGAATCTCGTTGTAAAAGGGGAATTTGCAGATTTCAGAAATTCACTTGATAAAATCGGCACAGATATATCAAAAACTATTGAAAACCTGAATGAGGAGATTGAATCCCTCTCAAAACATTCAAGTAATGCACAGTATGGTGTAGAGGATGTCAGCAAAGGTGCACGTGAGATAGCCCAGAATGCTGAAGAGACATCAATGAATGCTTCCAAAGCAGAAGAGGGAATAGATCAGGTCCTACGTGCCATGGCTGACCTTACCATAATGGTAAGTGATATTTCTGCAAATGCTGATGCAGTTGCAAGACTCAGCGAAGATGCTAATACGCTTGCAAAGAAGGGCACTGAATATGCAGGTGCTGCTGACAAAGGAATGGAGAGTATTACCAGATCATCTTCTGAAGTTGAGCAGATCATTGGTGCAATCAGAAGTGAGATGGATCAGATCCGTAAAATCGTCAATATCATCACCGATCTCGCAAACCAGACAAACCTTCTTGCATTAAACGCAGCTATTGAAGCAGCCCGGGCAGGTGAAGCCGGACGAGGATTTGCAGTTGTGGCGTCTGAAGTAAAAGCCCTGGCTCAGGAATCACGAACATCAGCTGAATCAATCGCTGACATGATCATGGGTCTTGAACGAAAATCTGATAGTGCTGCACATGCAATTGAAGCAGCAGGAAAAGCTGTCATTGAAGGGAACAGTGCATTATCAGATACGCTCAATGTTTTCACTGAACTTACAAAAGCGGTTGATGATATTAATCAGAAGATGCTGACTATTGCACAGGCAACTGAACAACAGGCAGCCTCATTTGAGGAGATCACAGCAAGTGCAAATGAGATGAGTACGCTGGTTAAACGGACTGCCGACGATGCCACTCAGTCTTCAGCAACGAGTGAAGAAGCCCTGGCAGTGGTATCGCAGATTAACGGCATTATAAACCTGATTAATGAAGCAGTCAGTAATATGAGAAATGAAATGGAAGTCTTCACATTAAGAAAAACTTCCTGATTTTATTTTATTGAGATTATAAAATCGTGTATCTCTTCAGGAGATAAAACTCGGTCAACATCTGTCAGACGGAATGCAGCTTCAGGCATACTTCTTATTGTACAGGTATCAGGATTCTGGATAAACACCTGTGCTCCAATCTTTTTCATATACATAAGCCCCTGCGCTCCATCACTCCCCATCCCGGATAATATAAGACCATAGAATGAATTCTTTGAATCTGGAATCAGGGACATCATTGTTACATCTACAGATGGGCGGACAAAATTTACTTTTTCTGACTTTTCAAGAATAATGGTTTCATTATTTTTAAGGAGGAGATGACTATCGCCGGGAGTTATGAAAAGTGATCCCGGTTTTAAGACTTCTCCCCCATTTGGTACGATGACGTTCATGGAACATAGCTGGGAGAGTCGGCGTGCAAACCTGGATGTGGTAGATTCCGGCATATGCTGAACGATTACTATTGCCATTGGAACAGCAGGTATGCCGGTAAAGATGTCAAATATTACTCGTGGACCACCAGTTGAAGAACCAATAATGAGGATGTTCATTATATATACCGCACTAATCCAGCATGGTTATGTAATCGTCAACCAGCGCGATGAGGTTTTCTGGTTCAAAGGGTTTGGTAATATAATCAAAGACATATTCTTTCAGGTGGTCAAGAGAAGTATCCGGAACATCCTTTGCAGTGAACATGGAAATGATAAGATCATGCATCAGGTCCCGGTTTACAATCTCCTGGATTGTTTCCCAGCCGTCAAGACCTGGCATCATTATATCCATTAAAATCACCCCTTTGAATCCTTTTTCCAGATAATCCAGACACTCTTTTCCGGAATGTGCAAGAAAAACCGGAAAGGGGCGTTTTCTAAATAAAGAGTTCACAGTAAAGAGTATGTCCTCATCATCATCTACGACCATAAGACCAGATAGTGAACGTGAAGATTCAGGATCAGTTGATGGATCCATATGAAAGGATATTGTGATTCAGACTATATTATTCTGCCTTATAACTGGTTAGAAAGATTGTGAACGAACAATGAATCTTTAGTAGTACTGATTCAGGAGATGGTATGGTAATCAGGATTTATAAAAAAGGTATTAATAATCCTGCAGTTGGTTTATCTGTTCATTCGTAGAAGATCCTATCACAGATTACCTCTGATAGTTATGAATTCAGATAAGCCATTTACAAAATTTCATAAAAAAAATAAAACCCGGATAAAGAAAAAGGATGGTGAATTAAAATCAGAAAGCCGGCAGAAGAGTGACAGACAGGTAAAATATCAAAGAAAACTTCTGAAAATTCCTTCCCGGCTGGAACGATTAATTGAAAAATATATTGAGAATAAAACAGGAAAACCTGTGGATACTCCGGCGACAATTGAACGAATCAGACAATCTGTCCTTGCTCAGAAAGCCGGATACTGGAGTAAAACACCCCATGCAAAATATGGAAGGGGGTATGATGTTTTCGCCTATCTTTCCTATCAGGCTCCGGGTTATATAATTCAATTTCATTACATCATCCAGAGACTTGATAAATCCGGACTTCTTCCAGAGGACCTTAAAGTACTGGACCTAGGAACCGGTCCCGGAGTTGTTCCGCTCGCTCTCACTTGGTTTATGAAAGAGAGGAAGAAAGGAACACTCACCATTGATGCCATAGAGCAGTCTGAAGAATTCATAGAGGCTTTCAAATTTCTTGTTCCAGAATTTGCATCTGAATCTTTAATAAAAACAGATCTTTTACAGCATGCGGATATCAGATCATGGCAGCCGAAAAATTCTGGTACGTATACCATGATCACCTGCCAGAATGTTCTGGCTGAACTTCCTGGAGAGAGCAGCAGAGAAAAAGCAGACCTCTTGATAAAATATTGTTCATCATTGACAGATGATGGTATTTTGATTCTGGTTGAACCGGCAGAACTCAGACACTCAACAGAATTGCGCATTCTTCAAAAAAATCTGGAGAGATCAGGATTATTTCTCTTGGGTCCATGCAGATATATCCATCCGGGCCCATGTGAACCGGATACCTGCTGGTCCTTTGCAGAACTATCTGAATTAAAGCCGCCACGATTGATGGAGTTGTTAAGTGAGGGGCAGGACGGGTATCGGTTTCTGAATACCGATATAAAATTTTCCTATAGTATCCTTACAAAAAAACCCCTTGCCCCGGTTTGTCCGAATTCATTTATTCAAGGAACCATCCCGCTCGGTGAACTTGAAGATTACCTCGGTGAAACAGTGACCATTGCCGGAGCAAAGATGTCGATGGACATTGGTAACCGGGAATTTGCCATTTTTCTCATTTGTGACGGATCAGGAGGAGCAAAAGTATATCTTATCATCCCCCGTTCATTAAAGAATCAAGAGATTACATCGGTAAAAAAAGCAGAGTATGGAGATATTTTAAAAATCTCAGAGGTTCGTGTCAGATGGAATCCAAAAAAGGGATCATACAATCTTGTTGCAGGTGCACGAACTCAGGTTTCTGCAATGCATAAATAGATAACCGGTTAATTGTTAATGAGTATTGCAGACGAGTATTCCGATACAGGGTGATCGATGTCAGATGAAGATCCCATAAAAATTCTGCAGGTACGCTTTGCAAAAGGAGAGATATCAGCAGAGCAGTATGAGCAGATGCTTTCTTTTCTCATCCGGGATGTTTCATCATTTAAGCAGACAGAAACAAAAGAGAAACCGGATGTTATTGAAAACCCGGTGGAGCAGGAAACCCCTCCGGCAGTAAAACCAGAAAAACCTGAGCTTGCGGATGATGTTGAAGCAGAGGAGATTGCTGTCATCGAACCTTTGTCAACACTCACCGAACCTGAACGGACAACTGTAAAAGAGATCGCAACAGCAATAGCAAATGCCGAAGAACCGGTTTCTTCAGATACCGAATCATTGGCAATAGAAGTAACCGAAGAGACAGACACTGTTGAGAGTGAAGAAGTACCCGCTGGTGAAGAAGACTTTGCTGCTGGCACTGTACTTGACACCTCTATATCAGATGAACAGATTGAAGCAATTGAAATTTCTGAAGAGATCCCAGAGGATGTAACAGAGAAAAAAGAGAGTGCCGAGAGATTTTTATCCCAGGAGGATCTTGGAAATGTCTGCTATGTCACCGCGGTCAATCTGGTCCAGGCCGGTGAGTTTGAAAAAGCGTATCCCTTTATCGAAAAATCTCTGACAATTCAGCCTGAACTGACATTAT
>NZ_JAIWNS010000253.1 GCF_020216685.1 Methanospirillum hungatei
CGTTCATCTTATGGGAATATCCCATTCATCCTCTTTACCGGCCGGGGCAGGGAAGAGGTTGTAATCGAAGCCCTAAACAACGGGGCCGATTTTTATCTTCAGAAAGGTGGCGATCCGAAGGCCCAGTTTGCAGAATTAGGACATAAAATACGCCAGGCAGTATCCCGCTTGAAAGCTGAGCATGAACTGATTGAATCGGAAAAAAGACTGTCTGATATCATTAATTTCCTCCCGGACGCGACATTTGCCATCAACCGTGATGGTATCATCATTGCATGGAATCAGGCAATTGAAGAGATGACCGGGTATTCATCTGAACAGATGTTGGGGAAAGGAAATTTAGAATATGCCATCCCATTCTACGGAGAAAGGCGTAAGATTCTCATTGATCTGATATTTGAATCAGATGATGTTGTTGCCGAGCGGTATTCACATATCATTCATGAGAAGAATGTCCTGATCGCTGAGATCTCTCTTCCACGGCCGAAAAATCAGGTCGTTACCCTGATGGGAAAGGCAAGCCCGCTCTACAATAGCAATGGTGAGATTGTCGGTGCCATTGAATCAATCCGGGACATTACCAACCTGAAAAAAGCCGAAGAAGAACTCCGAAAACAATTGGATTTACTTGCCATACGTGAGCAGCAGATTCGGGATAGTGAGACAAAATTTCGTGCGGTCTTTGAACGGTCCTACGAGGCTCTGATGCTAGTGGAAGATGGGGGGCTTGTTGACTGTAATGATATTGCCATCCATCTGTTTGGTTATGATTCTATGGAGGATATAGCCGGCATGCGGCCATACGATTCTTCTCCCCCGTTTCAGCCAGACGGTCAGGACTCTCAGATTGCTGCCGCACAGCACATCCGTGCAGCTTTTGAAAATGGAAAAGAGCAGTTTGAATGGGTCCACAAGAGAAAGGATGGGTCTCTCTTTCCAGCGGATGTTTTTCTCTCTACCTTTGAGATCAATGGGAAAAAATATATGCAGTCATCTATCAGGGATATTACCGAGCGGAAAAAGGCTGAACATGCCCTTTTACTGGCGAATAAGAAATTAAACCTCCTCTCCAGCATTACCCGCAATGATATTACAAACCAGCTTGATGCACTATCAGGATTTTTGGAACTATCCAAAGACACTCTCACAGATCCAAAAATAACCGCAGATTTTATCGAAAAAGAAGAGAGAATCGTTCAAATTATCTCTCGTCAGATACGGTTTACAAAAGATTATGAAGATATGGGCGTAAAAGAACCTTCCTGGCAGAATGTTGCAGCAGTAGTACAGAATGTTATGACCCGACTGCCGGTGCAGGATATTCGGATTGAGGTAAAAACTGATTCTCTTGAGATATTTGCAGATCCTCTGTTAAAACAAGTGTTTTATAATCTTCTTGACAACTCACTCCGGTATGGAGAGACGCTGTCTCGCATTGATGTTTTTTACCAAAAAGAGGGAGAAGACCTTTTATTAGTGTGGGAAGATAACGGAGTTGGCATTGCAGAAGAAGAGAAAGAGAAGATCTTTGAACGGGGATTTGGAAAGAACACCGGCCTTGGGATGTTTCTTGTCAGAGAGATCTTGTCCCTGACCGATATCATGATCACAGAGAATGGAAAACCGGGAGACGGAGCACGGTTTGAGATGAACATCCCCCAAGAGTCATACCGCCTATCCTGAAAAACCCTAATTAATATTGTTGAAATCTGAATAATCCATCAGGGACAACAATTTCAAATCGTACTCCCTTTCCTGGACTGCCAGTTTCACGGATCGTAAGTCCGGTGATTGAAAGAAGTTCACGTACCAGATACAACCCCATTCCGGTATTCTTTCCATACCCATGCTGAAAGATCTTCTCTTTTTTCTGCCTCTTCAACTCCTATCCCGTCATCAGTATAGGTGATAATGAGTTTATTCCCTCTTTTTTCTGGTGTAATCCGGATGGTGGTGATAGTGGTCCCATGCCTGACAGAGTTTTCAAATAAGGTTGAAAAGACTTTCTGGATAATAGGATCTGCAAATATCTCTACATCCGGAGAGATAGAAATGTCCGTTGTTATATCTCCGAAGGAGACATCAGATCTCGCTGCATTCACAATAGTAAGAAGGTTTACCCATCGGCTGGACAGAGATCCGAAATCTTCATACTCTCTGGTAAATTCTATTGTATTTTTCAACGTCTCTCCTGCGGTGAGAGCATTGGTGATGTATTCCTTTTGTTCATTCGTCAAATCCGATTCAAGGACGAAATCCAGAGAGACGGTGATGACATTTAAATCATTGATAATATCATGTCTTGTTATTCCGGTCAGAATTTTGAGTTTTTTGAGTGCTTCAAGGAGAGAGAATTCAAGTCTTTTTCGTTCATGAATGTCCCGTATGATGATGAGATCTGCCGGGGCACCAAGATATGATATCAATGCCCCAATCGCTTCTACCTGAATTTCCGATTGATCACGTCGAAGGATACTGGTTTCATAGGCCCTGCGCAATGGTTCTCCGGCAACTCTTTTATAAATAATCTCTGTTATCTTTTCCTGCTTATCAGGAGGGAAAAGTGTCCGAAAGTCTTTTCCGGTAAGTTCATCAACCAGGTACCCGGTCATTTGTGCAAATGCTTCATTTACGAATACCAGATGGAAGTCCTGAACAATAACGATGCTGTCCTGGGCCTTTTCTATGACATTCCGATATTTCTCCTCACTTTCTTTTAATGCGATCTCATACTGTTTCCGCTCAGTTATATCCCTGATGGTGCTGATAAGATATGTATGACCCTCCAGGTCAACAATTTCAGCAGAGATTGACACCCAAAGGGCTTTTCCTGATTTTGAATGGGTAACTGACTCAAAACCTTTTAATCGGCCCTGTTTTTTGATGAGTTCGATGAATTGATCTCGTTCTTCCTGTGAATTCCATAATTGAAGATCTATGGTTCTCTTTCCGATTAATTCCTCATACGAATATTCCATATTCTGAACGCATGAACAATATGGGCCGTCCGGGAACCAGAATCAACGAAATAAATTCCTCCGGCATCAAAGTTTAAGAGAGTTATCGACCTATCAAGGACCGTTTCCAGAAGATCCGTAAGAATTTGAGCATTATTTACCTCGGATATGATCTCATTGAGAATCCCGAGCATTGCTGCCCGGTGCTTGAGAGATTCTGCTTCGGATTTCAGATCAGGTACGGGACTTTCCCTCTTGCCCCTCTGCCCTACTGATCTGATTTTCAGAGTGAGTAACGCGAACCTGAACTCCTCATTCCCCTCTTTCCAGGGATATATATCTGCACCATTCTGGTACACTTCATAGAGAGCCAGATCATTATCAGGATTTGCCAGGAGGATGAACGGGATATCTGCTGACAGCTTCCTGACTGCTTTTAAAAAGGAAATTCCATCAAAGCCGGGTTTTGAAAACCGGGATATGATAACATCATAAACATGGGAGTATATATTCTCCAGGCCTTCCTGTACCGATGTACAGGTTTGGACGGAGAATTCGCCCGTTTGCTCCAGGATTTTTTTACCTATGAGGAGACGGTCTTTTTCATCATCTGCATAGAGGATTGAAATCATGTTTTTATGAGATCCTGGGTTTTTATCATGTGTACTCACATACCTGACAGGTTTTTTATTCTCTCTAACATCCCAAATGTTGTCGTATGGGGGGCATAATTCAGATACTCTGCTCTTTTTTACCGTTTAATAGGAGGTGAAAAACCTCTGTATTCGTCTTTATCATGTATTATTTACGCAGTGTTATAGTATCTCTATTTCATATCTCATATGTTAAAGATTTGCCTTAAAACCTATTCTATGGCCTTGAAACTGGTGCAGCGAATATTTTATACTCCTTCACCGGAGGTTTAAGGTAGATTATGGGGTTATATAATTTACGGTAATAATGGGTTTGTTCCTGATAAACACTGCACCATGTTTGCATCGTCAGATTCGAATAATATTAAGAGCACTTTCGGGGGAGATCGGTCCCTATGTAACGATGTTGGCTGGGATAACACCCGAATACCCGTATATCAATTGGAAAAAATGCTGACGCCTGGATCTGGGATACTGTTCAGCATAATGACCATGACGAGTTCAAGGAGAGAGGATCAGGAGGAAGCACATGAGGAGCAGTGCTGGAATTGAGTATGGTGGCAGAACAGGGGAGTGCTTGAACAGGATCAGAATGTCAAGATGATGGCATATGGAAGAGTGGCTACGAATTACATATTCGTTTTTAGAAAAATTTAATTTTTCAATCCACACGCCGAAAAATCACCAGATGAAACCATAGCTCCCTGTAATCGCTGTATCGGAACACTCCCCCCGATGAGCATATCCCCATAGCCGGCAAGACATTCTGCTCCGGATTCATCGAGAATTATCCGTGAATTTGATACAGACGTCACTTTCAGCGCAATCTTGAGTTGCAGGTTCGCTTTAATGACTCCGGTAATAATCCGTGCATCCGGCCGCTGGGTGGCCAGAATCAGATGAAATCCTGCCGCTCTTCCTTTCTGTCCGATCTTCTGAATTGCAGTCTCCAGAGCCTCTTTCGTAACCCGGTTCATGATAAGATCCGCATATTCATCAATAACGATGATCCGGCGGGTCATCGGTTCAGGTTGCCTAAAATTATACTCAGAAATGTTCGTAAACCCCGTCTTTTCAAGCTGCATATACCGCTCCTCCATCTCTCTGACACATGCATCAAGGGTCTTGATAGCCATATCAGGATCCATGATCACCGGCATGAAGAGAGATGGGAAGGAGACAAAATCGGTGAATGTCACCCGCTTTGGATCGATAAGAATGAATGAGACCTGGGGTTTTGGGTTCATGAGAGTGATTCCAATTACGATTGACCGGATAAGTTCACTCTTTCCTGAACCCGATGTCCCTCCGATAAGACAGCTGGTCATAACCGGATCTGCCAGATCGCCCATCATAACCGATCCGTCTATTCTTCTCCCGATAGGAAAGGGACACAGCGACCGTGAGGAAGGTTTTCCATCCCGGATCAGGGATCTGACATCGCATGGTTGCCAGGTATCATGGGGCACGTCACAGCTGATATACCCGCTTTGTGCCTGAATAAGGGGAGGAAAGGTGAGCGAAAGCCCAAGCTGGATATCAACCGCACGGTTCGCAATCTTAGAAAAGGTGACTCTTTTTGAGAGATCAGGGATAATCTTCAGCCTGATAAACCGTGGTCCGATGGTATATCCTGCCGGGAGAACCGGAATTGAAAGCAGACGGAGAGTCTCTACCAGCCTGGAGAGATACGCCTCTGCCTGGGAGGGATC
>NZ_JAIWNS010000254.1 GCF_020216685.1 Methanospirillum hungatei
TGGCACGCATTCTTACATTACAAGGAGAGGATGTTACCGTTCTGGAGCAGGAGAGACGGCCAGGGGGATTGTGCAGATCCCAAACGACAAAGGGCTTTACCTTTGATACCGGAGGATCGCATATTATCTTTTCAAGGGATATCGAGGTTTTATCGTTTATTCACGATGTACTTGGTGAAAACAGGGCTGAACGGGTTCGAAATACCAAGATCCTCTATAAGGGAAGATATGTGAAATACCCCTTTGAAAATGCACTCTCGGAACTTCCAAAAGAAGACTGTTACACATGCCTCCATGAGTTTATAAAAACCCTCATCGCTTCGGAGAAAGGGGAATATCAAAATCCGCAGAACTTTGAGGAGTGGATAGTACAGACCTTTGGGAGAGGGATTGCCGATGCATATCTGATCCCCTACAACACCAAAATATGGAACTATCCCCCGCATCTTATGTCGGCGCATTGGATGGAGGGAAGAGTTCCCCGGCCACCTGTTGAGGACATCATCAAGTCTGCGGTCGGAATAGAGACCGAAGGCTATACCCATCAGGCAGTATTCTCATACCCGGTGACCGGCGGGATTGAGGCGCTGATTCATGCCATGGCGGCCCCTGTCAAAGAGAACATTCTCACCGGATTTCAGGTCAGCTCAATATCCGGACAAGAGGGTCAGTATGTGGTTTCGGATGGAACCCGAACTCTGACAGCAGACCGGATAATCAGCACCATCCCCCTTCAGAATCTCATCCCATGTCTGGATGGTATTCCCGATGAGGTGAGAAAAGCAGTCGCTGACCTGAAATATAACTCGGTTATGGCAATTGGGATCGGAATACAAGGGATAGTTCCCCCGTATTCATGGGCATATATTCCGGATGCCGGTGCCTCTCTTGCGAACCGGATCTCATTTCCCTCCAACTTTTCAGATACTACTGCCCCTGAAGGGTGCTCCTCAATCCTTGCCGAGATCACCTACAACGAAGGTGATGAGATATCCCGCATGACTGATGCAGACGTTACGGATCATATCATCTCTTCACTCTCTTCTCTTGGTCTTTTCACGATGGACAGGATCATTGCCACACAAATAACGCGAAATAAATTTGCATATGTGGTGTATGATCTTGATTATATCAGAAATATCACCATAATCAGGGAACACTTCAAAAACCGCGGCATCCCCCTGGTCGGCCGGTTTTCACAGTTTGAGTATCTGAATATGGACGGTATCATCCGTTCAGTTCTGAATTTCGTACAAGGACAGACATGAAGATCAATTTTGTCGTGGAAGACATGTTTGTCTTCAAGTATATCGGATGCGCAACCGTTGCACGAACCATATACCGTGGCCTGAAAAAGCAGAATGGTATCAACCTTACCTGGGAGCGGTACAGGTTTCATGCAGACATCTCACATTACCATACGTTCGGACCGATTGCCCTCCTCAACCGCCGGCTGGCATCAGGTAAAAAGATACTGACCGCTCATTCAACTCCCCGGGTAAATATCGGGAACCTGGCTCTTAGCAGGACGATTAACAAAAGATACCCCGACATTTACCGGAAATTTGATCACATCATCACCATCTCCGAGGCCTGTGAAAAGGAAGTACAGGAGATGGTCCCCGACGTTCCGGTCACGAGAATACCAAACGGAATCGACCGGGATTACTTCTCCCCGTCACCTGAAAAGCGGGAGGCATTCAGGGATATGTGGGGGATTACACCCGAAGAGCAGGTTGTCCTGACGGTGGCGCAGATAAGTCCGAGAAAAGGGATCTATGATTTTATGACACTTGCGTCAAAGAATCCGGATACTCGCTTTATCTGGGTCGGAGGTTTTCCATACGGGTTGTTATCCAAAGATTACCTCAAAATAAAAATGATGATGCAACATAAACCGAAAAATGTCCTTTTCACCGGTTTTGTCCGTGATATTGCAGAGGCATATTGTGCAGCAGATGTCTTTATGATGCCAACCTATGCCGAAACATTCGGGCTTGCCGTTCTTGAAGCGCAGTCCTGTGGTCTCCCGGTGATTGCACGCGACATCCCAGAATTCCATGAGGTTTACCAGGACTCGGTGCGTTATTTCAGAACACCTGATGATGCTCATGCAGAACTGTCAGATGAGAAGACGTTGCATGCCTGTGCAGCACGGGCACGAGAATACTCAGCAAAGTATGATATAAAGCAGGTCTGCAAAGACCATCTTTCCCTGTACGAAGAACTGGTAACATCATGATATCCATAGTAATCCCCTCGTTTAATGAAGAAGAGCGTATTGAACGGTGCCTCGCATCTCTGGCACAGCAGGATTTTCCCCGGCAGGAGTATGAGATCATCGTGGTCGACGGTGGTTCAAAAGATAAGACCCGCGAAATTGCTGAAAAGTATGCAGATCTTGTTTTCATCCAGACCAGCCCGAAAGTGGGAGGGGCGAGAAATGACGGGGCATTACGCGCCAGGGGAGAGATAATCGCAACAACTGACGCCGACACGATCCTCCCGCCCAACTGGCTGAGCAGGATAAGACAGGACTTTCTGGACCCGGAGGTAGTCATGCTCTACGGACCGGTAAGACCGATTGAGGCGACGATAAAAAACCGGTTTTATCTCTTTCTTGCCAACAGCTTTGCCCATATAGGGTACCTGACCGGGACAATACTCTTCACCCTGGGATGTAACAGTGCATTCAGGGCAGAATCATTTAAAAAGGCCGGTATGTACCGGGTTTCAGATGCCGGCGATGACCTTGAGATCGCCCACCGGATGAGAAGAATTGGAAAGGTGAAATTTGATCGGAAACTGTTCGTGAGTTTTTCGATGCGGAGGTATGATCAGTTTGGTGCCCTCAAGTCGATTTATGAGTGGTTTTATATCGTCTTTCATGGTGGAGATGTTGAAAAATACCAGTATACCAAACGGGAATACCGGTGAATGAGATTATAAAACGAGAGTTAATAAACTGGCATAAACAACTGATAATTACAGGTTCACGATACTATTGCACTCCCTGGCAGGCACCCCATGTTTGAGACAAGAAAAAGTCCCCTGACGGAGATACTCGTCGTTGAAGATGATGACATTATAGCAACCCTTATCGAGAGATTTCTTATTCAACGTGAGTATGTCGTCTGTGCCAAGGTCGCCACCGGAGAAGATGCACTCTATAAGACGGCTGAACATCTTCCTGATCTTGTTCTTATGGATATCAATCTTGCAGGAAAGATAGATGGAATCACGGCAACCAAGTTCATCACAGCCATTTTTCACATACCGGTCATCTTTCTGTCAGGTCAGGATGATGAAACCACCCTTGAACGGGCGACCCTGGCTGAACCGGCCAGTTTTATCATCAAACCATTTAATGCAAAAGACCTCTACTCAAACATTGAGATCGCGCTGCACAATGATCGAATCCTGAAGAGGTCAAAAGATTACAAAGGAGGGAAGATCCGTCGGATTGCACGTGCAGCCCTATCAGAGCTGGATGCATATTTCATCCTTGACAAACGAGGGAGAATTGTATTTATCAATCCCTATGGGGAACACCTGTTAAATGTGCACCGGAATGACATTATCTTAAAGCCAATCGGGAAATACCTCACCTTTTACGATACCAGGCAGAATACTGTATTTACCGATACTTTTCAGGATGTCATCCGTGAAAGCCTGGTGCTTGGGGTGAGGCAGCATATTGCCGTAAAGATGAGTGATAATTCATTCAGGCATGTCGTCCTCCAGTCAACTTCTATCAGGGATTCTGAAAATGAAACCATCGGGATGATTGTCAGGATGCATATGAAGACAAAAAGTGAGATATGAATACCTTCATTAGTGATGAGCTATAACATATACTGGCACTTCTGGTCCCGGTAGGGTAGTGGATATCCTAGAAGCCTGCGGAGCTTTTGACCTGGGTTCAAGTCCCAGCCGGGACGTCAGAGCGATTAATTCGCCTTTTTCTTTTATAATTCTTTGATTTTTTCGATCATTATCTTTTTACAGTGCAGATTTTACCGTCTTTGGATTTCGTATTTATTAAACTGGATATAGATATTCTTTGAATTCTTCCAGGGTAATTGTGTTCGCTTTCACAAATCCTGCATCTTAAAGATTTTTGGGAACCCGATATTTTATCAGATTCTTATCTGAAGTAATAAACAAATCGCATCCATATGCAAGAGCGTATCCCAGATGAAAAATAAAGAGATATGATGTTTTTGTTGATGACATTCTCACCAATGCTCAAATGAAATTATATCGATTATCTCTGGATAAAATATCCAGACTCCTTCAAATAATGGCTCAATGGAATTTGGATTTTGATGATGCTTATCAGATGTCAATTTGTGAAGTTTATCCGTGTGATTTGGTAAGTTATGACCGTGACTTTGACAGAACTCAAATTGGTCGGACAATACCTGAAAAGATCATGTATCAGGAGTAATCAAATAAAAAATTTATTTATTTAGTTTTTTTCTAACCAGACGTGCCTGCAGACCATAATACATGGAATACCCGATAGCATCAGTCTGATCAACGGTTGTCGAATCAAATGAAGCGACATCGATTGAATAGAACGAATCAGGAGAGGAACGACCAAGCACGGTCACTGATCCCTTGAATAACCGGACATCAACCGTCCCGTTTACCCGCTTTTGGGTGGTGTCAATAAAGGCATTCAGGGCATCCCAGAGAGGCTCATAAATCAGACCATAATAGGCAAGCTGTGCCCACTTGGCATCAACACTCTGCTTGAATGCATACTCTTCACGGGTGAGGACAAGACGCTCTAAATCTGCATGTGCCGTCAGCAGAACATTCGCAGCCGGGTGTTCATAAATCTCCCGTGCCTTGATACCAAGCACACGGTTCTCCATCATATCATTCCGGCCGATACCATGAGCTCCTGCAATCTGGCCCACCGTGCGGATAAGGTCTGCACCTTTCATCCTTTTTCCGTCAAGAGCCACCGGGATACCAGCTTCAAAGGTAATTGAAAGGACCTGTGGTTCATCTGGTGCTTTCAGGGGAGAGACCGTCCAGGCATAAATCTCCTCCGGTGGATGAAATGCCGGATCCTCAAGCTTCCCACCTTCAATAGAACGGCTCCAGAGATTCTCATCAACAGACCAGGGTTTCTCCTTGTCAACCGGAACTGGTATTCCATGCTGTTCTGCATATCCAATCTCCCACTCACGGGTCATGTTGCGTTCCCGGATAGGAGCAATAACTTCAAGATCTGCTGCACGGAAGACCAC
>NZ_JAIWNS010000255.1 GCF_020216685.1 Methanospirillum hungatei
TACCCTTCTATGAGTTTGGCCCGGCAATTATGCCCGGCAGATCACTACACTTATAGAAAATTATGTTCCAGAAGTATTGGTATCACCGATACCAGTCCGGCCCGGTCGATCACCCCTGCCATCCTGAGGGTCGGACACTACTATTCTGTAAAGGACATATGTCCATGCATAAAAGAGATAATCTTTTTGGATATAGTAGTCTCATAATGTATCAGGAAGAATATTCACTGCAATAATATGATGGTGGATGTACATGGGGCTATTTCGATCATATGATGATAAGCAGAATGTTGAAAAAATTTCCTGGTCGGTTCCCTTTCCTCCTGATTTACTTGCACGTCTTCGGGGCTTTTCTGCCGTTTCTATTTCAAAAGCTTCAGGAATGTATCTTGAGGATGTTTTTGAAATTCTGAAAGGTTCTCGTTCCAGAACCTCTCCTGAAGTAATTGAAATGCTTGAAAACGTATTAAAGAAACTGGAAGAGGATGATCAGCGGCTGGAAAAAGAGGCTGCAAAGATTAATTTTATGATCAAAGGGTTTGACGTGCTCGAACAAAAGAAGCAAAAAAGACAGCTGAACAGACTTCCCGAAACCGGATATTATCTGGAAGAATAAAAAAGATTATTCCATTGGTTCTGGCTTTCCGCCTTTACCAGACTGGGATACCATCATATCATCAACCCGAAGCAGCATCTCAACAGCTTCTTCTGAGCTCTGTATTGCCTGCCTCTTGCATCTGATTGGTTCAATAACTCCTTCTTTCTGCATATCCACCAGTTTACCAGTGTACACATTCAGTCCGAAGTTCTTCTTCCCTTCTGCATGTGCCTTCTTTAACTCTACCAGTTTATCGATTGGATTATAACCGGAATTTTCTGCAAGGGTGATTGGTATAGCAGCGAATGCATCTGCATATGCTTCGATGGCGATCTGCTCACGTCCACCGACATTAACAGCATAGTCACGAAGGCGGACAGTAAGTTCACTCTCAACTGCTCCTCCACCTGGCACAAACAGTCCGTCTTCCATTGCATCCATGACTACCCGGGTTGCATCGACAACAGCACGTTCAAGTTCATCAACCAGGTAATAGGTAGAACCACGAAGAAGAATTGTCACCGTCTTTGGATTCTTTGCTCCCGTTATGACTACCATATCTGCGTCATCAAGCTGCTCTGCCTTTTCTGCAACACCAAGGTCACTCTTTTTCAGATCTTCAGCTTTTGTAACAATTGTTGCGTCAAGTGAGCGTGCTGCAAATTTCAGATCAGCTTCCGGAACATCTTCAATGGCAAGAATTCCTGCTTTTGCAAGGTAAAACTGGGCTGCATCTGCAATACCTTTCTGGCAGAGGAGAACATTTGCTCCGGTTTTTGCCACAGCATCTGCCATCTCCTTTAATGCACTCCGCTCCTGTTCAGCAAATGCTTCGACCTGTTCGGTGCTTGAAATCTTGATCTTTGATTTGACCTCTGTCTTTTTGATCTCAAGCTCCTTCTGAACAATTGCAACCTTTGCATTTAATACGCGTTTTGGCATCTCCTGGTTAACGCGGGTTTTGTCAATGACACAGCCCATAATAAGTTCTGCATCATCCATGGTCCCGCCGGTGTGCTTTTTGATCTTCACATCATCTTCACTCACCGTAACCTTGTTTCCGTCTTTGGTGGCAACTTTCATTACCGCTTCAACAGAGATATCACTTATTTTATCCTTGACGTCCTCAATGGATTTTCCAGTAATTGCAGTCTGGACAATCTTCTTCATGACGTCCTTATTGTATGCGTCAGTCTTGGATGCCATTGATTGCAGAATTTCAAGAGCCTTCTGCATTCCCATCCGGTATCCACGACAGATGACGGTCGGATGGATCTTCTTGTTCAGCAGGGACTCTGCCTGTTCCATAAGTGAGCCTACAAGAATGACGGCAGTGGTCGTCCCGTCTCCTACCTCTTCGTCCTGGGTTCTGGAGACTTCAATGACCATCTTTGCTCCAGGATGCTGAACAGAGATCTCATCAAGAATCGTTATACCATCATTGGTGATGGTGACATCTCCGGTCCCGTCAATGAGCATCTTGTCCATTCCACGTGGACCTAAGGTGGACCGAACCGCCTCAGCAAGTGCTTTTGCTGCTGCTATATTGGAGCGCTGGGCCTCATATCCCTGTGTACGCTCGACATTCTGTTTCAGAATGATTACCGGTTGTTGAGCAAGCATTGAATATCCTCCGTTTCAATACAGGTGGATTTAAAGTTCTATATAAAAATTGTGAGTTCATGTCTCATTATGAAACCGGTTAGTCTATTCGGGAGACCTTAAACAGACTGTAAACCGGAACGCCGTCAATGTCTCGAATGCCGCGCTTATCAAAGAGAACACAACATGCTACAGGAACTGCACCATGCCTTTTGATATAGGCAATAACTTCCTGTAATGTTTTGCCGGAGGTGATAACATCATCCACCACTACTACTCTCTCTCCGGCATGAATGTCAAAATTACCGCTCATGGATCCGATTGGTTCATCTCCTCCGGCATGTTTTGCAGGATGATAAATACCAATTCGTACTCCCTCTGTTACTGCCATCAGGGTTGCAAGCGGAATTCCGGATATGGCTATTCCCACATACACCTGGGGAACTGGTCCTTCCGGGTTTTTCAGATGAAGCCGTGAGAGAAGCATCTGGGCACTCTCCTCCAAAAGCTGAGATTCACCTGATACGGCAGTCCAGTCTATATGTACATCTTTCGGGGTAGCCGCTCCTTTCTCCTGAGTCAGAAGCCAGGTCACGGTCTCCATAGAGAGGGACAATTCATCTGCAATCTGCCCGGGGCTGTGTCCTTCACTCCGCAGGTGCCGTGCTTTTTGTATCAACTCATCCAGGGTAGACATCTGAACAGACATTTTCGTCAATCTATTTATTTTTTCGTCTTACCTGCAGACCACATATCGGACAGAGAGAATCTGCAGGCATGATATCGTAATATTTCCCACACCCTGAACACCGAAGTCTCCATATCCGCATTTCTGCCTTCTTCTGCATCATGGGATGGACATCGATATTCAGATGTTGTGCGGTATTCTGAAGAGCAAAATCATCGGTACATATAACCCCATGAACCTCAAATGCAAGAGCAAGGAGATCGGTATCAGTTTCAGATAAGACAGACCCATCTCCGGATTTTGTGGCGGCATTCCGAACAATCATGAGAGATTTCTGATCCGGTTCTGATATGATCAGTCCTTGTGAGAGTAGTACTTCAAGTCTTGCTTTGCCCTTGAGATCCTTTAGTTCGGCGATGACCCGTGGAACAGTCATTATCTTTCCGGTAACAGGGATGGAAATAAAAAATGCGGATGTATCCAGTATTAATACCGGAAAAGAATCATCTGTCATCAGGTGAACCAGAAATCAGAGATATTCTGCCAGAACCTTTGCTGCTGAATAGGTACTGCAGGCTCGTTCAATCGTATCACTGCAGGAGATTGATGCAATTCCCGCACTGGTAAGCCGGGTATAGGCACCAGATGCCAGAACACCATGAATTCCTACGGTATGAATTGATCGGGCTCCCTGCTCATACAGCATCATTGCAGCGGTCGCCTGCGTTCCTCCGGTCGAGATAATATCATCAAGAATGACCACATCACGCCCGGATACCGGTACTGACTTCGGTTCTATCCTGACCTGTTCTCCTGAAATACGGGTCTTCTGGAGATAATCACAATCCCAGTTCCCATGAGAAGCAACATCCCGTCCAAGATGGAGCGCTCCCTCATCAGGACTCAGGATGAGTGGATTTTCAAGCGATAACGTATCGATATATGCTGCTGCGGGAGTGGAAAGAGATACATCAGTTGCTTCAGTATGGAAATAATTCAGTACTGATTTTTCATGGATGTTTACCGTATAGACTCGTGATACACCATTTCCAAGGATTTGGGCTATCGCCCGTGCAGAGAGCGGCTCACCAGGATTGAACTGCTTGTCCTGTCTGGCATATCCCATATAAGGAACGATGAGTGAAATGTCAGATTCGGAATAAATATCTTTTAACAAGAGCAGTTCTACCAGATCATCACTTATCAGAATGCTTCCACAAATAATTACTTTCTCTGCGGGCTGCTCTGCACGCACATAGATCTCTCCATCTGGAAATTTCTGCCATCTGGTATCAATTACCGGAATATTCAATGCAGTTGCGAGCCGGCCGGCAAGAACCTGAGACCGTTGCGTACTGACAACCTTCATAATCTCATTAAGATTTGCTGAAAGTACTTAAACAATTGTCCATGAAATTATTACCACGAACGGTTTTGCAGGTGTCGATATTATAATGAATCGGGTGAACGAACCATCGGAGAGAGAAATTCAACCAGATACTCCGGAAACTACCAAAGTATGGGATGTTCCGGGTATAGAACCAGTGGATACACTGGATGATGAAACAGATGCGCCTGTTGAAGAGACGAATACTTCAGCTGCATCTATGGAGAAAGAAACCCAGATACCAGTAGATGATGGCTCGTCACGGTCGGTTACTGTCCCTGAAAAACTCATTGATCAGGTAATCGGACAGGAACATGCGGTAGAGGTAATCAGAAAAGCAGCAATCCAGCGCAGACATGTCATGATGATAGGGACTCCTGGTACGGGCAAGTCCATGCTGGCAAAGGCAATGGCTGAGCTGCTTCCAAAGGAAGAGATGCAGGATATTCTTGCATATCCAAACTCTGACGATCAAAATGAACCTATCATCAGAACTGTGAAATCCGGCCGTGGCAAAGAGATTGTCACTGCTCATAAAGCAGAAGCGAAAAAGAAGATACAGTTCAGAAATACCTTCATCATGATCCTGATGATCGGTATCATCGGGTATGCTTTTATCACCTACCAGTGGCTCATGGGTATCATTGCTGCAGCATTTATCTTCATGGCTCTGCGGTATGCCACTCCCAGGGAAGAACAGATGGTCCCCAAACTTCTGGTCTCCAATGATAAGACAACAACAGCACCTTTCGTCGATGCGACCGGTTCTCATGCCGGTGCTCTACTCGGAGATGTCCGCCATGATCCCTTCCAGTCAGGAGGACTTGAGACTCCTGCCCATGACCGGGTCGAGGCAGGGGCCATTCATCGTGCACATAAGGGAGTCCTCTTTGTTGATGAGATAAATACCCTGGGTCTTCCTTCACAACAGAGTCT
>NZ_JAIWNS010000256.1 GCF_020216685.1 Methanospirillum hungatei
TTTTCGTAATTGGACTCTCTTTGTGGCTATTTTCCTGTCCGATCTCTGCTGATGAGACATATGGGAATATCATGGTGAAGTCAGATCAGCCTGGGGCAATGGTTTCACTTGATGGGTTTACGAACACATTTGCAACCCCGTACGAATTTTACGGGATTAAAACCGGGAGACATACGGTTAAGGTAACAAAGCCCGGCTACCGGATGTATATAAATAATGATGTGGTCGTCTCTCCTGGGATGACAACTCAGGTCTATGCTCCCCTCCTTAAGGATCCGGATTATGGGACGATCAAAGTTCTTACCTTCCCGGAAGGTGCAGAGGTGATTGTTGACGGGATCCCCAGGGGGAAGACACCAATTGCACAAGATAAGAGCAGTGAGCCCACCCATCTCGTTATCAGCGGATTATCGGATGGAGCTCACACGGTTGTCATAAAACGTGATGGATATGCCGACATCACCAGGACCGTTACAACCGGGGCGGAAATCAGCGGTCCTGTTGTTATCAGTGAGAACCTTGTTCAGGTAAAACCGGTACAGACGACGCAGGTGACGACAGTACCACCAACCGTTGCCCCGGTTCAGACTTCCCCGCCAGTCCATGAAGGAACACTCAGCATAGTATCAAGTCCGTCTGGTGCACAGGTCATGATGAATCGAACAATAAAGGGAATTACTCCACTTACCCTTCAGAATCTTCCTGTTGGTGCATATGATCTTACCCTTGAGCTGGCAGGACATACTCCGGTCATTCAGCGAACTGAAATCAAGGCCGGACAGGTTACAAATCTGTCGGTTACTCTGCTCCCGGTCCCGACCTCCGTAGCTGCCACCCCCTCTGTTTCCAGTCCGGTATCAACTCCTGTTCCAACAAAGACACAAAAGTCACCGTTATTTGCGACCCTTCCGGCAGTTGTTCTGGGGTTATTTGTATTCGGGGCATTGAAAAGAAAATAGAGATCAGACATTTCCCCCTTTTTGTATAAAAGACGCTGCTAATTTCTTTTTAGGTAACCAAATATCAAAGATCTCTAGAGTTTAGTTGGTTATGTGGAAAGGCTCAGCACATAGTACTTCACATAACAGAATCGAGCTCGGGCCGATATATGGTGGTTAATTTAGATCCATTCGGGGATGAAGATACCACCTCCAGATAGAGCAGATATCTGGGTCATATTCATTACAACAGAATTCTGACACAGCCTTATCCATCAAGCCTGAAGCCAGGGCTCATGAAGGTTTTAATCATACATACGGAAGAAAGATGTAATCTCCCAGCTCTATTATGAGTAGAACTTTCTATGTCCCCCCCAAAGCTCCCCATTGGCATTCAGGCATTTTCAGAGATGAGAAACGGAGGATATGCATATGTCGATAAAAGCTGGTTTATCTCAGACCTGGTCGCGAAAGGGAAATATTACTTCCTCTCCCGTCCAAGGAGGTTTGGAAAGAGCCTCTTTATCGATACACTTGATTGTGCGTTTTCCGGAAGAAAGGAGCTCTTCTCCGGGCTGTACCTCGCTTCCCCTGAAGCGGGGTGGGACTTTACAATAAAATATCCAGTCCTTCGGGTTGATTTTGCAGGAGGGGCACTCAAGCAGATCTCTGATCTTATCAATAGATTGACCACTACTCTTGATGAATGGGAAGAGCTCTATGGGATTGAAAAAAGCACCGGAGATCCTGGAGATCGATTACTCTCACTTATTCCAAAAATAGCAAAAAAAACCGGAAAACAGGTAGTCATCCTCATCGATGAGTACGACAGACCGATTCTTGATAATATCGGGGATATCAGCCTCATGCAGGAGATGCGGGATTGTCTGAAAAATTTTTATGGCGCAATCAAACCACTCGATCTCCATCTCAAGTTTGTCCTTCTCACCGGTGTTTCTAAATTTGCCAAAACGGGAATATTTTCAGGATTGAATAATCTAAATGATATAACCCTTGATATGCCATACTCAGCTATCTGCGGCTATACTCAGCAGGATCTTGAAACTGTTTTTTCTGAATATCTCCAGCGATTTGACAGGAATGAAGTTCGTGATTGGTATAATGGGTATTCATGGACCGGAGATTCGGTTTATAATCCGTTTGATATTCTTCTTCTCTTCTCGAAAGGAGTATTTCGGCCATTTTGGTTTGAGACCGGGACTCCTTCATTTCTCATTGCTCTCTGGCAGAAGAAACCCCGTCTTCCTGCTGAATACGACGGGCTTGTTGCCGGTGATGAACTTCTGGGATCGTTTGATCCTGAACATATCCGGGCAGAGACCCTCCTCTTTCAGGCAGGGTACCTGACAATTCGGTCTTTTGTGAGTAATCCTTATGAAGGTACCTGGTACACCCTGGGATTTCCAAATCGTGAGGTTAGGGAGGCATTTAATCGTCAGATCCTTCATCTGCTCCAGGGTGATTCAGAAACTGTCTCCCTTCCTGTGATACGCGAAGCGATAGAATCAGCGAATTATGTTCTTCTTCGGACCGTTTTTCACTCTTTTTTTGCATCCATTCCGCATGACTGGTACAGAAACAACCCGGTTGCTAAATATGAGGGGTATTATGCCAGCGTGGTATACACCTATTTTGCAAGTCTTGGATACGAGGTAATTCCGGAAGATACCTCAAACAAAGGACGAGTTGATCTGACTGTAAAGACAAGAACCGGTATATGGATCTTTGAGTTCAAAGTGCTTGGTATTGACAAGAGTGGGGATGAGAGCCCTCTGGACCAGATCAAAAGACGTGGATATGCAGAGAAGTATCGGTCAGATCAAAGACCGGTACATGAGATTGGGATTGTGTTTAACCCGGAAACAAGAAATATCGAACGATGGGAGATATGACCCCTGGTAATTGGTCATGACAGGGCCTTGCTACCGGGCATTTAACTATATATGGAAACAAAGAACATCATAGAGTATGGCAGTATCCCTGTATACCACACCACTCGCAATAATTCTGGAATTTCTCATTTTTATTATGGGCATGTATGCAGGTTATTATCTGAAAAAAACCTGTGGTTATCTGTTTGGATGCACGTTTTTCATATTTGCGATTTTTGATTTTTTAGGTGCAATGCATGCATGACAGCTTTATGGCCTGATACCTAACAGAGCCAAAATCAGTGTTACTTATCAAGAATACATTTTCAAATACAAATCGATACCTTTATATATTTTCGGTGCCGCCCTACGGTGAGCACCGTCGGGCGACCTAAAGAATATGAAGAAGCCTTCTTCTAAGGGTCTAAAAAACCTAAAATCTTGGGTATTTCAAAAATTTACCTTTGATTTTATTGAAAAGACAGCTCGGGAAACAGGATTTATGCAGAGAAAAAGGAAACTCGATCCTGTTCTTTTGATATTTACCCTCATTTTTGGAGTCAGCAGTCATATGAAACCCACATTAGACGAGATCCATCGTCATTATATTGACCTTGATGATAATCCAAAGATACTAACCTCAATTCGTAACCAAAGTTTCAGGAAACGGTTTAATCACAAATTAGCAGATTTTCTGAAATCACTGATGGATCATTATATTGATCAAATGGTTCATAAGTCCCCTGCTCATTTAAAGGGAATTGTTGAGGATTTCAAAGATATTTTAGTTCAAGACAGCAGTATTATTCGAATTAGTAAAAAACTCTACGAATTGCATCCAGCAGCACGTTCCCGTGACAATTCTGCAGGATTAAAGATCCATGCAATTTACAGTGTTGTTTACCATTCTTTCAAAAGTGCAATAATTACAACAGAAGGGTTCATGACTCTAAAATGCTAAAAAATTGGACCTGAAATAGCAAATATTCTGCTAATTAACGATCTGGGATACTATTCTCTGAAAACCTTTTCAAAAATTCAAGATTATGGAGGTTTTTTTGTTAGTAGAGTAAAAAGCAATGCCCTTTTCAAGGTTGTTTCAATCAATTCGGGCCCTCCTGAAATTACATCAATCGTTGATCATAATTGCTTTAAAAACATTAATGGAGATGATTTTTTAGATAGAATGCCAAAGATAGGTGTTTTTGATCTTATCTGTTCTTTTCATATTGGAGACGAGCGTATTAATAAAGTTAAAACCCCGATACTCAAAGATTTCAGGGTAATTTGTGCTTGGAATCCTCTTGCCGAAAAATGGCATTTATATATCACAAATCTCGATAAAGAGGTATTTTCTGCAGATGATATTCATGAGTTATACCGGTTTCGTTGGGTTTGTGAACTTATTTTCAAGGAATTGAAAGGGGATTACGACCTTGGAAAAATGTTACTCGGGAATGAACCAATGGCGTTTATTCACATTTATTCCATGGTGCTTCGGTTTATTATTAGCAGAGATCTGTTTACCTGGATTGTATCTACGACTCTAAAAAAATGATAAGGGAAAATATACCCCGATGCTATGGTCAAAAGTGTTTTCAGAGAAAGGATTGAAGTTTTTGAGCATACTGAATCAAAATTTATTTGGTACAGGCAACGTACAGAAACGATGGGATAAATTAGCAAAATCACTGCGGCACCTTGCAAAAAGCCGCAACATAAAAGAAACTCCCCCATTGAAATTTTCTGAAATTTTGTAGGTCTTTATCTTCAGATCGATAGTCTGAAGGAGGGTTATGTACTATTAGTTATCGTTTAAAAATCGGAAAATACTCGTAATTCTCTCTTTTTTTCTAAAGCCTCTTTGAAGTTTCAATGATTGTAGTTTAGAGCACTATAGTGAGACATTTGCGCGTCTGGGTTAAAGAAATGGATCAGAGAAGTATCAATATATTCATGATAAGACATACAGTGTAATACGAATTATTGAAAAATTATGCCTCAAGATCTGGATTAATCTACAAAGCTGTCTTACATGTATTTGATTCTTTAGAGATGAAATCCCGTTATATTTGCGGGATTGTCAGAACACATAATGATGATTCACCCCAGATCAATATCTTTATGTCCTATCCGATGTATTCTCTTTCATGAAGCAGATTCCACGGTATCTTTTTTTCGTAATTGGACTCTCTTTGTGGCTATTTTCCTGTCCGATCTCTGCTGATGAGACATATGGGAATATCATGGTGAAGTCAGATCAGCCT
>NZ_JAIWNS010000257.1 GCF_020216685.1 Methanospirillum hungatei
TCCTCACGAATCAGCCGTGATACAGCCGGAACCGAGCCTGAGGTGCTGACCGCGATGACATACCGGTTCCCTGTAATCTTTGCAGGGAGGACGACATCACCCCGTTTCCCTGCCGCTACATTGCACCAGATATGTTCACGGGCGCAGGCGCTTTCAATCAGCTCGTTAATTTGGGTATCTGATGTGGCAGCGATGACCAGCGACGCATCATGTATCATATTTCGCAGGGTTTCAAGGTCTCTGGTCAGATTGCAGACCTCCGTTCTGACCGGGATATCCTGAAACTCCGGGTGAAAAGAACGACTGTATACGACGACATCTGCTTCATGTGCGAAGTACCGTGCCTTTCTGGCTCCGACAGCCCCTCCCCCGAAAATGATTACTTTCTTTCCGGTAAAGTCAATCATCAGGGGGATCATTCGTATGAGGTTTGCAGGTAGAAAATATCAATCTGTCCAATTATTCCTGACATTGTTCATACGAACCGGAGCCAGAGTGATTTCGGCAGGTTTATTACCTCGCAGAGCTGACGATGTAGAGCAACTGCGTTGATAGTGTAGTGGTTATCACTAGGCGTTGCCAACGCCTAAACCCGGGTTCGAATCCCGGTCAGCGCACTCATTTCGTATACCGTCCCCATTTTTTTTACGTTTATTTCTCTTATGACTTTTAGAGAGAGGGTATTTTTTCGTGATTAGGGCCTGATTTCAGGTTCTTTTTTTTACTGTTGCGGGTTTTGGGCATTTAAGAGAGAGGCACTGCAGATCCTCTTTAGGCTTGTACCTGGGCACCTCCAGCCTCGTGTTTATAAATAATCTCGATTTTTCTTGTCTTTGGATCGTCGAATTTACGGAGCGCTATATAAACTCCTCCCTTCACGAGGGGGTCGGAAGTGATTCCGGACAGGGAGTTTGTAAGGTGGGGGGTTGGGTTGGATAGCGAGGGGATATGAGGGGGAGAGAGTTTATGAGTTTTGAGAGGAAATTGGGAGATTTTTGGCCGTTAAATCATCGCTATCTTATGAATTGTTTTTCATCTATTGGATCTGGAATCCCTTTTATAACGGTGTGTTTATCATAATACACTTTTATTAGCAACCATAATTCAAGAAATTCATATATCATCTAAAAGAGACATAATAAAAAGATCCCAGAAGAAGAAACATGGCAGAAATTAAATCAATTCAGACCCAACATCATTCAACGCTCAATCCCATTGAACGTGAAGAATCACATGAACGAATCAGAAAATTATGTGGACATATAAAGATTCAAGATTCTACCCTTATTGAAAAGATCATTGATAGTGATATTTTTGAATAGACTTCCTGATTTTCCTGATGGTGACTGGATAATAATCGATACAAACATACTTCTTTATTGGGCGTTTAAGCACCCTCTCTATTACTCAGCCTGTGAAGAACTTCTTCACAGAAGTATTAATCAAAAAATACACCTTTGCTTTCCTCCAATGGTCCGACACGAATTTCTTCACCGTCTTATGATTGCTGAAGTAATTGAGGATGGGAATGCTAATTCACACCAACAAGCCCTGAACCTCATAAAAAGAGATCCATCAATAATTCAAAAACTTACCAGAACGTTTGAAATATATGATGCCATTTTATCGTGTGAAATGATAATGTTGGAAGATAATGCCGATGTGTTCTCTCTCCAAAAGGATAACATCAAAAAATACGGACTTATGGCAGCTGATGCAGCAATAGTAGCTTCTGCTTCGTATAATCAAATATTTCATATTGCAACCAATGACTCTGATTATGAACGAATTTCCTGGCTCACGGTTTGGAAACCATGAATATTTACTCAACCCCAAACCGCAAATTTTAGAGAATTTGTCAGGATAAGAAACTTGTTTTGTGATTTCTACCGATCATTTCACTTGCCAATTGGCTCTTTTCTCAGGATCTGATCTTATATAGGAATCTACCATCCCGCGCTTAGTTGTCGTATGAGATCAGGGACTCATTCCGATCCAAAACAAAGACAATGCATAGTCAACGGTTCAACACTATGATCTACGTCGGCGAAAGTTGGAAAGGAAAGTCGGTACACATGGTGGGGAGTGCGAGGGAGCCGCGAAGCGGCGACCGAGCTGGATGAAGGAAAAGGGGGGAGCCAGGGTTCTGTTTGAGATAATTGGTCGAAGGTGTGTTGGAATCATTATTAGATCCTCCTTGAAATGTACGGGATTTTTTGGGGAGTGATGTTGTTTTCCGATGTCTGAATATGTGGCTCGTGTCCAGGTCTGACGTTAACTTGATGGGTCCCATGATTCTTCGGGTACGCATACGGTCTTGTAATTTTGATATGATAACGGAACATATACCAGAGGAATCAGTAGTTGATGGATGACTGTCGGTTTAGTTATCTCAATAAGTAGGAGATATTGACCAGGTTTATTCTGTCTGGACTACCTTGGGACTTTTCAATTGATACAGAAAAACTGAAGAAAATAAGTTACCTCTGTCTATTGAGCACCAGAACCGTGTGATGATGGGAGAAATCCAAACAAACACATTCACAAATGACAAACCTAATTAAATGGGATATTGAATGAATGGCAAGTGTTGTGTCTGGTAAAAAGTTCATTACAACTATTCATGCTTATCAAAAGATGATGGAGCGATCCATTTTAAAGGAAGATGTAGTAAAATGCATAAAAGATGGGACAATTATCCGGACATATAATGATTCGAAACCATTTCCTGCATATTTAGTTTCACATGTATGCAAAAACAGAACTATACATGTAACCTATGCAATTAATGAACCAGAAGAAACGATTGTAATCATCACAGCATATGAGCCTGACCCTGCACTCTGGGATGAGACTTACACATATAAGGTGAAGAAATGAAATGCGTTCAATGTAATGAAGGTGTAACAGTTGATAGTTTTACAACCGTCGCATTTGAAAAGAATGGTGTTGCTTTCCTTTTCAGGCATGTGCCGGCAATGATCTGTCCGGTATGTGGTGAAGAATATTTATCAGAAGAGATACAGGACAGAATATCTGAAATCACAAACCGGTGCCTCGAACCTGGTCTTTCGGTCAATGTATATGATTTTCAAGCCAAGCCTATAACAGCATGATTATGGGTATATTTTGATAAGATTTGATTTAATGGTGGTGATCTAAATATATTGAAAACTAAATTAAATTTATAATATAATACCACGAAAATAGATTATGCGTTCGAATTCCAGATATAAAACGAATGATCTCTCAATTTTTTGTTGCCAGATTACTATTCAGCGATGGTCACTAACCCTAATGTTCCGAAAAATAAACTTTTATTCAAATCAAGCCAATGCGAGTTCTTGATTGGTTGAAACGAGGGTAGGATGATTATTTTCAGAATAATCAGGAATCCAGGGATCGCCTGTTGCAGCTTTCATGAGTCCCTCTATGACTGAAATTTCATTTTTCTGCATCGTAGAGACATAGCTACGAATTCTTGAGAATGCTAGTGCCCCATTTTCACTTCGGAAAAGTCCTGATATCTTCATTTTCAATTTCGGCATCCGAATGTCGCGTTCGGCGAGGTTATTGTCGAATGGGACCAGAGGATTCGTTAGAAAGAGCAGAATCTCTGTTTGATGATTTTGCATCCGCTCAAGAAGGTTCCTTGAATGGGGTTGTTTCCGCCTCCCTCTTTTACCTTTAATAAGTTTTGGAGGAGGATTTGCTTGCATGCCTTCAATAATTATGTTTGAGTACTCCTCATTAAGGAACTTGATTAGTGAAGGATCTACTAATTTGTCCTTATCATGAAAAATCTCTGAAATTTTCTTTGCCTTGAGCAGAAGTTCCCTCATCCTGACAGCCCAGTCTTGTTTTGTCTCTTCCTCCACTCGTTTCAGTTCCCTTAAAAATGTGAGCATTGCAGTATGCATGATTACAGGGATATTTGTGATATGAATCCCAGAAGTCATGCACTGCTATCCCAAAATAATGTGGAAGAACTCCAAGAGCTTCGATTCCTGCATGTCCGCGACTTCCAAATATCCCGTATAATGTTAGTAATTTGGTTGAGGCGACATGGAGCCAGGATTTCTTTTTACCCACTTTCATGCCGGTTTCATCTGTATGAACGACGGGTGATTCAATCAGCAATTCTCTAATTTTATCCGTGAATCCCTCAAGATTCCCTTGAGCCCGTTCAACCATATTGATGACAGTACCTGGACTGATCGAACATCCATGAAGATCTGAAAGGATATGTGTGAGCCTTTTAACCGGGATCAGTTGATAAACGGAGAGATAAGCAACATATGCTGTTAAACGAACACCATATTGGACTTTTTGAGTGACGTGTCTCGGAAATTCTCCTTTTGTGACAGTATGACAATCAGGGCAGTGGTAAGAAAAGATACGGTGAGCAATCCATTGGATAATTACTGGAGGATTTTCAGCTTCCTGTCTTTCATCAAGGAATTGTAAAAGCTTAGTCTGTACTGTGGCACCACAACCTGAACAAACATTTGGAGCATGGTCGATTATTATGTCGGGATTTTCAACTGGTGATAATGTGGTTCCAATATGCCCAGTCTGTCCTCCGGGTCTATTTCCTCTAGATACACGGCTATTGGGTATTTTTTTGTGGTTTAATGGATTTTTTGACGGAGGAATACTACTGTTTGTGCTGTTTAGGTTAAAACGGTTCTCTAATTCTCGAACACGAGATTTTAGTTCACAAATCTCCTCTCTCAATAAAAACAGTTGAGTCAGTAGACGAGAAATAATTTCGATTATAATGGGATGAGATTTTTGGATATGTTCCTGTTCCTCATCACTGAATTCCATAACCGAATCTAAATAATAGTTTTGCGCTTCTAATACTAAGAATTTTCGGTCTTGTGAGAGTGAATCAATAAATAGAAATCATATGAGTTTTATTTCATTAGGGGTATGGCTGAATAGTAACAGCAATTGTTGGAACAATCATTTTTAGGCATCTAGATACAGTAGTACAGGTGCTAGAGAGATATGAAACTATGATATAGCTCACATAGTGAATTGGATCTACTTTT
>NZ_JAIWNS010000258.1 GCF_020216685.1 Methanospirillum hungatei
ACCGCTTCAGCAAGTGTTGTTGCAAAGGGTGACAAGATGTACCTCCGTGGTACTGCAGAAGGCGACCCGTCCAAGGGTGTCGCAATCTGGATCCTTGGTAAGAACAAAGTCCTCTACGCAACTGAATCCGTGAACGATGACATGTCATTCGAGCATGAGATCAAGAGCGCAGAAACTGCATCTCTCTATGCAGGACAGTACTTCGTTGTTATCCAGCACCCGATGTACAACAATGAGTTCGATGTCTACCCAGACAACCCACTCGAACCACAGAAGATCCTCGGTGCATACCCGACCCGTGACTCTGAAGTCTTCAGAATCGGCGGTGCAGGTGCACTTCAGGGAACTGACGCAGCAGAGGCACTTGTAAGAGCAATTGACTCAGCAATGGTAGATGATATCTACACCAAGATGCAGTTCCTCGTCGAGGAGCCAAAGGTCTCCATCAACCCGATCGGAGAACAGGCTGTAGGTTCCAAGTTCGAGATCACTGGTACCACCAACCTCATGTATGACGACAACGATCTGCTGGTCGAGGTTACTTCATCCTCATTCAAGCCGACCGACAAGTCACAGAGTGGTGAGTTCAACGGTGCAACCGGAACTATCAAGGTTCAGCAGGGCACCGATGGTCTGAACAAGTGGAGTTTCACTGTCGATGCAAGCACCTTCAAGCCGGATGAGTACATCGTCCGTGTCTCTGGTGTTACCACCGATGTTGTCGAGACTGCTCTCTTCAACGTTGTTGAGGCTGGCGCAGCACCGGTCGCCCCGGTTGTTGCACCAACTGAAGCACCCGTTGTAGAAGTAACTGCAGAGGCCCCGGTTGTTGCAGAGGAAACCAACGCAACTGAAACCAACGCAACTGCAGAAGCACCTGTAGCAGAAGAACCAGTCAACAAGACTGCGTAAATTAAATCAGGTTTAACATCTGATTTCCCTGGAACCCCAGGGTTTCTTTTTTTATAAAATCTTCCGAAATATTTCAGATAATTTTCAGAATAGACTATTTTCTACCCAAATCATCAAAAGGGATCCTGACGAATACGTAAGAACCAATGAATTATCGTTTTGCAGATCGGATGAGAAAAACACCCCGTTCGTTTATTCGCGAAACACTAAAAGTTACTGAGCATCCTGATATCATATCATTTGCAGGTGGTCTTCCGAATCCATCAGTTTTCCCCGTCCAGGAACTTGCGAAGACGGCTGAGCAGGTAATCAGGGAAGATGGCCCGGCAGCTCTCCAGTATGCAACAACGGAGGGATTCCTGCCATTACGAAAATGGATTGCAGAAAGGTATACTCAAAGGTATGGGATTTCGGTTACACCAGATGAGATCCTTATTACCCACGGTTCCCAGCAATGTCTTGATTTAATCGGTAAGATCTTCATCGATAAAGGCACTCATATCGGGATTGAACGGCCCGGGTATCTTGGAGCAATTCAGGCATTTTCTCTGTATGAGCCCTCATTTATGCCGATATCACTGGAAACGGATGGTCCGGTTATTGAGGATCTTCAAAATTTTCTGCAAATAGAGGATTGCGGGTTTTTCTATGGGGTTCCAAATTCCCAGAACCCGTCAGGAATAACCTGGTCGGACGAAAAACGCAGGGCTGTTGCTGATTCTCTCCATGATTATAATGGGATTTTTATTGAGGATGATGCATATGGAGAGATCAGATTCCATGGCGATACCCCGCGTCCGGTGAAGACAATGGCTCATGATCAGGTCGTCATGAATGGCTCTTTTTCGAAGATCATTACCCCCGGAATGAGGATGGGGTGGATATGTGCTCCAAAGCCGATAATGGATCAACTAGTTACGGCAAAGCAGGGCACTGATCTCCATTCAAGCATCCTTGCCCAACGGATTATTTACCGATATCTTTCAGAATATCCCATTGATGCCTACATCAAAAGGATTTCCGATACCTATAAAAGTCAATGTGACTCTATGGTCCGCTCTATTCAAGAACATTTTCCTGAATCAGTCTCATATACCATTCCTGAAGGGGGCATGTTTCTCTGGGTGACCCTTCCGGAGAATATATCCTCAATGGAAGTATTTGAGAGAGCATTAGAGGAGAAAGTAGCGGTATTACCTGGTATTCCTTTCTATACAGATGGAGGCGGGTATAATACGTTACGTCTCAACTTTACAAACTCATCACATGAAAAAATTGAGGACGGGATTATTCGATTAAGCAGAGTACTGAATAGGTTACTTGAAAAATCCGGAAGATAAATTCCTTTCGTTCAATTTTTATATAACCAAAACTTCATTACTGTTAACCTATTTTTATCGAAATCATTTTTCTCTAATCCTCAATGAACTAGTTATTGACTACGGAATTCTTTTTTGAACTTATCACAGCCGTAAGTCCGCTTTGTGGAGGTATTGTCGTTTCAGGAGATATTGTATACGTTGGAATAACCATTGGTTTCGGTTTTTGGGCGATTATTGAAAAAATTTTAATTTATAAAGATTGATGGTCCCAAGATCTCTTATTCATAATGGTTTCTTAATAAGCCAGGTATTACATCGTAAACCGCCATCCACAATGATAGGAACGGATCATGGGATCAGGTGGACATGCGATACATTCAACTTTTATCTTCGGGTCAATCGTATGAGCAAATATCTCGTAATCAATCAGACCAATTCTCTTACAAGGAAATAACGGGAGGCCTTTTCTGTCACGGGCTGCCTGGGTTCTGCATGAGTTCATATATAACTCCAGAACTCCAGGGGCTGGTTTTCGTATTTCATAGGTGTTCAGGAGGGAGAAGAGCCGATGGTGCAGTGCAGTCTCCAATATCTCCAGTCCGCCACCAGGAGGAAGGCCAAGTCGGATCATGATTCGTTCCGCTTCAATCCTCGAGAACTCTTGCCAGACAGCAGCATCACACTCAAGAGCGATATCAAGCCCAAACCGTTTTTCAATCTCTAAAAACCATAATCCGTCGATTGCAAGCCAGTTTTTTGCCGCATCAATCAGTTCTTTTTTCAGTTCTAAAGGATCATCAGTCATACAATGAGTCTCCGTTCAAAGAGCCGGATAGCCAGCACTGAAAATACTATGGTTCCGAGGACTATCCATGTGATGTTCAAAGCCCATAAGAGGTCAGTGCTTTCGGTAAGAAGCCCCCTGATCAGACTGACCACATGAGTAAGTGGGAGGAATAAGAGGGCCAGAATCTGAACAATCCAGGGAAGGAGGTGCAGAGGAAAAAATGTCCCTGAAAAGAGGAACATCGGTGCGATGAAGAGAGTAGCCGGGTATGAAATAGTATCGATTGAGGGTGAAACCGCAGAAAAACATGCGGCAATACCGGAGAATAACAAACCCGCAACGAATGAGAGGGGGAGTGCAAGGAGTAACCCGGATGGAGAGGCAAGTCCCAGCAGAAGAAGAATAATACTGATTGACAGGGCAGAGATAAACCCCCTAGTTGCTCCCCAGAATATCTCTCCCAGGATTACTTCATGAATGGTGATCGGTGTTGCAAGCAGCGCATCAAATGTCTTCTGATAATACATGCGAACATATGTCCCATACGCACACTCAAAGAAGGATGCATTCATCACGGATGCTGCAAGGATTGCCGGTGCAATAAACCTGACATACGGGAGCCCTTCAATATCGGTGATATATGCTCCGATTCCAAACCCGATCGCCCCAAGGTACAGAAGAGGTTCGATGAAAGGAGGCAGGAGGTTGACACGAATGTTTTTTCGAAATACCAGAGCATTCCGAAGCCAGACATGGTAGGCACCAATAAAGAGGATCCCTACTTTTTCACCCGTCTTCCTCCTCATTCACGAATCCTCCTTCCGGTCAGCATTAAGAATACATCCTCGAGTGATCCTGGCCGGGTGATAACCCGTATTCCCTGGAATTTGTCCATCAATATGTCAGCCAGTTCACGAGGTTTATTGGTTCGTATCTGTATCGTCTCTCCACCTATCTCAAAGGAGATATCCATCAAATTCAGATACCTGGTAACCTCATCAGTATTGTCTGTCTCGACAATATCCATACCGATATAGGTTCTGACCAGTTCATCCGGAGATCCTTCAACCAGAATATTCCCATGATCCATGATCACCAGCCGGTCACAGAGACGGGCTGCCTCATCAAGATAGTGTGTCGTCAGAACGATGGTGTGCCCTTCCGCACGTAATTTCAGGAGTTTCTCCCAGATGTGATGGCGGGCCTGTGGATCCAGGCCGATGGTCGGCTCGTCAAGGATGAGAAGATCCGGATTGTTCATGAGAGATCGTGCAAGGAGGAGTCTTCTCTTCATCCCTCCAGAGAGTTTCTCGATAATAGTGTCCTTTTTCGCCTGAAGTTCAAAAAATTCAAGAAGGCTTAAAGCACGTTTTTCAGCATCGGACTTTGAGATATCAAAGAATCTTGCATACATCACCAGGTTGTCAAAAACCGACAGGTCGGGATCAAGATTGGTCTCCTGTGGGACAACACCAATTCTCTTTCTGATACTTCTTCCTGAAAACTCCGGATCCTCTCCGAATATTTTTAGTGCTCCTCCGGACCGGGGAGAGACACACTGCACCATCTTCATGGTTGTCGTCTTTCCAGCTCCGTTCGGCCCGAGAAATCCGAATAGTTCTCCTTTCGTTACGGAAAAAGTGATGCCATTTACCGCAGTCAGCTCGCGGTATCGTTTTATAAGGCCTGTTGCCTCTATTACCCGGTTCGGAAGAGGGGAGTCTGACATAGTCATATTATTGTGCCAATAAAAACCAGCCGATGAGAAATCCCAGTATCGCCCCGCCGTTCAGAGGTGGAAGTCCTGCCTGAGGCCGGCCTGAATGTACTGCATAAAGAAGGATTCCAAGTCCTGCAAGAGATCCCAGTATCGCCCCTATTGCCGGAAGGCTTACTATTCCCATTCCCCCTCCCGGAGTAAAAACGGCAGCTGATGTCACGAGGATAGATGGCAT
>NZ_JAIWNS010000259.1 GCF_020216685.1 Methanospirillum hungatei
GAACGGGTTTTTCTGGCGAGCCTGCATGCCATGGCCTGGTACGGGCTTGGGAAGAACCGGTCACGAGGGTTTGGTGCTCTGGAAATTGGTGAGATTAAAAAGTCTTGTCGGACAGCAATTTCGGAGGGGCATTAAATGCAGATGATCAAGGGAACGATAACATCTGTATCCCCACTTCATTTTGGAAATGGGAGGGCAAGGGGGACATTTTCACAAACGCTTTCGTATGTCCCTGGCCGGACCTTCCGGGGGATGATCGGATGGTATCTGTATCAGTATAACCGGGAACTGTTTGATGCATGTGGGCTGGCAGAGGATCATGATCCTGAAAAGATGCATGTCTTTTTCAGGAACGGGTATCCTCTTTCAGATAAAGAACGCTCGGTATATGCCCCTCTTAAGAGTCGTTGGTGTAAGAAATGTGGCAGTCTTATTGAGAATGATGAGAATGAATGCACTCATACCGTAGATGGAAGGCTATGTCTGCAGGAGGGAAAGAAACATACCGGCCTCGTTGGGATGAAATCTTTTTACGAGAGAAGACTGGTTCAGCCTGATCCTGTTCCGAAAAGACTGGAGACCAAGTGTCCGATTACCAGGGATGGTCATACGAGTATGGGAAGCGGATGGCAACTTTCACCATATCATATTGAAGGTATTGAACCAGGAGTTTCTTTTGGGTTTGTACTACTGGCAGATGATAGAGTTGTTGATGATGTGGTTCATACTTTGAATGAGGCGTCCTATGCGTGTGGACTTGGTGGTTTTCGATCACGGGGTTATGGTCTTGTTGATTTCTCAGTGACTACATGTATTTCGGATGATGAGTATATTATTTCCCGGTCATCGGAGTTATCAGAGAGGGATGAGCATCTTCTTATTCTCAATTCTCCCTGTATTCTGCGAACCGGTGTCAGTTCCAGGATAGGGATAGACCAGGAATTTTTCGAGACGATAAACCAACGACTGGAATCAAAAGGATATAAAGGAGATCTGGCTCCTGGTTCTGATCCAAATCCGTATATTACCAGGTCGGTTGTCAGGGGATGGTCATTGAAGAATGGAAATATGGTGGATGAGATTGTTCCTGCTACCGGACCTGGGAGTTGTATGGTGGTTACTGGTTCCCCGGCATCTCTTGCAGCTTTAGAGATTTATGGAATCGGCGATATGCAAAGTTCAGGGTATGGAGAGTTGTTTGTTTCAGAGGTGATCTGATGGATATAGGTGACCTGAACCAGAAGGCCTGGGAGATTGCCGCTTCTGCAATGATCCGGAAGGGAAAAGATATTGAGAGTTATTCAATCGGTCAGGTCAGGTTCTTTTTCGAGCAGGCTAGATCCTCAAGGTTTGAGCACACAATTAAGGAGGAACTGGATCGGTACTCGCCTCAGCCCTCTGATGGAAGGGGCGGAAATGATCCGAAGGTTATAGCAGAAATGAATGCTCGCAAAAATATCAATAAGAAGGTCGGATCTGAGGTTATTTCGGTAATGAAAGGGCTTTCTGTTCGGGAGAGGATGAGATTTGTCCAGTATCTGCTCTGGAATATCAGAATTATTGAGCAACTTCATGGGGATGAATCAAAGATACGCCAGGTTCTTTGTGCAGAGCAGGTCAGAAATCCGGATGCAGTGATAGAAAAAATACCAAAGGTACAGATTCAACAAAATTTTTAAAAAACGGGGAGGAGATGAACAATGCAGATTAAAGCTGAAGAATTGAAAAAGATTGTACTTATGTCATATGAGCTTACAGTGTTGATGCCTAAGCCAATAGTGAAGGATGATAAGTTCGTTATTGAATCACGGAGTAAATTTAAAACTCTCCCTGAATCTCTTCATCAGATGGAAGATGCAGCGGCGTCTGTTACTCATTTTGTCAAGAGTGCTGCATATTTTCTCCCCCGGAAAGATGCAGGAACGAAGCCGGAACAGATGCTTCCGTTTATGAACAAACTTATGGAGCATGTGAATGAACTGAACAGATCTGGAGGTGAGCCTGAGCGGGTACGAGAGCTCTTAAAGTATCTGATCGGGTATGCAAACTGGAATGCTGATGCGATCTGTGCGATTCTTACTGCCATGGGTGAGGCAAAGTCATCAGATACTATCAGGAATATGCTTGAAGCAGAACTCAAAGTTGTGGGTGCAGATCATGATGTTGATCGGGTGTTTTCACAGATTCAGAAATGGATACGAGATGAAGGGGGGTATCATCAGAAGGCCAATCAGCACTTTCAGAATAATCAGAATATGGGAATTAATAACCAGAGGAGGAGATACTGATGTTTTCATCCTTTGAGAACCGGGCGGTCATTTCCTGGGATATTGTGACGAAGTCTGATCTTCATATCGGGGGTCATGGATCATCCGGTCCGGCTGATGTTGATCTTCCCGTCCTGAGAAATAATGAGGATTATCCTATTATTCCGGGGAGCAGTATCAAGGGTGTGCTTCGGATAGAACTTGAACGGCTTTTGCGGGGATGCTCTGTTGAGGTCTGCACGATTCCTGATGTGTGCTATTCATCCAGGTGGTTGAAGCAACATCCGGAAAGAAAGAATAAGGAAGTTGATCCCTGTCTTGTCTGTCAGATCTTTGGGAGTGGAGGAAACTCGTCACCTGCCCGTATTCGGGATGCAACTGCAGGGGTACAGTTAACCGTTATCAGAGACGGAGTTGCCATTGATAGAAAATCCAGAAAAGCTAAACCAGGGAGTAAGTACGATCTTGAGGCAGTGCCTAAGGGTACGGTTTTTTCCGGTTATGTGACGCTGGAGAATTGTTCATTATATGGACAGGAATATGCCCGTCTTGGTGGTTTTCTCTCTCTGGTTGATTTTTTTAATGCCTGTGCAGGCACCATGGGTCATGGTGTTTCACGAGGGTATGGAGAGGTTGAGATCAGTATTAAAAAGGTAAAAATTATTTCAGCTCATGATTACCTGAACGGGAAATTTGACGGTACAGTTTATGAATTTGGAACTTCCCAGTATGAATCATTTATAGGTCAGGCAGCTCTTGCATGGAGGACCTGTGTTACCAGTAAGAAGGAGTAAGGGGGGATAGTATGGATTCGTTAGACCGGTTTTTAAACCGGTACGAGATTGAAGGGACTATCGAACTGAAAACGCCGATGCGAATTGGCGGCGGTCAGAATGCGGCGATGTATTCACTCTCTCCTGCTCCTGCGATTGAGTGTTTTGATGCAGGTTTGGGTGTTTTTGAGCCATATATTCCGGGGAGCAGCCTGAAAGGGATCCTTCGCAGTACTCTTGAACGTCTGGTAAGGACATTTGATGATTCGAAGTGCTGTGTCAGTGTCGGGAATAAAAAAGAGGGAGGGGTTCTCTGCGGAAAAGATTCCTGTGTTTCCTGTCGGATATTTGGGTCGATGAACGGGGGTGCGAAGGTGAGAATCAGGGATTCACATCTGACAGATGAGTGGAGATCCCAGGAGGATAGACGAGGGTTTCTTCGTGAACAACCGCACTTTGGAAGTCCCAAACCTGGAAAGACAGGCCAGATGAGACCTGAAGAGTCCGTTTCCGCAGGTACAGAGTTTCGATTTCATATTGATCTTGATAACGGGACTGACGAGGAGGCAGGATTAATCCTATTAGCTCTTCGTGAGTTTTCTTTGAACCGGGCACATCTGGGTGGAGGTTCCACAAGGGGGCACGGATTTTGTTCGATTAAAAGTTACTCTCTTATGAAATTATCCCTTCATGATGGGGTCATATCCAGAGAAAAGGTATCTGATAAGGATTGTATGTCTGCTGCGAAACGATATCTGGCCGGATTGTCCGGTTCATCTGATAGGGACAGAGGGTTTGATCGGTACTGGAAGGCTTTTTCAAAGCCGGTTCATCGGTTTGATGACGGACATGTGGTCGCTACACTGATTGTCACGTGTAAGACTGAATTTTCTATGAAGGGGCTTGATGAGCCGACAGTTACAAACGGACTCGGGCCTGTCATTCCTGGTTCGACGATTAAAGGGTTCTTCCGCCATAAGCTTGAAGAGAGAAAGACAGATAAAAAAATTATCGATTCCATATTTGGAGGGATGCATCACCGAGGCAGACTCATTGTGTCAGATGCCTGGTATGCAGGTAGGAGAGGAATCGGGAATGAGTATATTCCAAAGGGATCACCACTTAAGATGTATATGGTCTTTGATAATATGACTCATGACGAAATGGAGCATATTACACAATTTTTTGAGACGGAGCTCCAGATCACCGGAAATACGAGTGCCGGGATATCCAGATATTCTCAGGGGGTCTTGAAAAACAGGGTTGAGATCCGTGTAGAATCGGTACATCGGTTTTTCGCTAAGGAGTTCCTTGCAGAATAATTTTCCCTTTTTATTGCGTCGCTCCTTTATTCACTAAGAAAGAACGATAAATTGAAGTCTGTTAGACGGGCTGCCCAGATCTTTATAAAATAAAGCCTCGAGATCGATCCGGGTAAAAAATCTCTAAACGGAGGCCGTAATGGGCTCGGATTGATACAATAGATTTAAATATTATGTCTACTTCTTTAAATACTAACAGCTCGAGATCGATCCGGGTATGATCCCTGAAAATCGGGGGATGGAAAGATAGGTTTTGAGTCGATCGAAGCGAAAAAAGTGGCGGTTGCAAGTGACCCGAAAAGAGAAGGGTATGGCAACTGCTTCAAGCATATCAAGTGTTGAACGCCCTATGAGTTGCAAGTGACCCGAAAAGAGAAGGGTATGGCAACACTTGCAACTTCTGATGCAAGATCCTTGATCTTGTCAGTTGCAAGTGACCCGAAAAGAGAAGGGTATGGCAACCAATTTTTCTTCTGTGTTATGAGTTATGTGCTGTATGTTGCAAGTGACCCGAAAAGAGAAGGGTATGGCAACCAATTTTTCTTCTGTGTTATGAGTTATGTGCTGTATGTTGCAAGTGACCCGAAAA
>NZ_JAIWNS010000260.1 GCF_020216685.1 Methanospirillum hungatei
GGAGATGATGACCATCTTTGAACATATTGCTGATTCAATTGAGATAGCATCAAAACGGGTCAGTGATGTTGCTGCGAATACCCAGGAACAGGCTGCAAGTGTTGAAGAGATAACGGCTAGTGTTCATGAACTCGAAGTACTTGCAAAAGACACTTCACAGGAGGCAATTTCATCATCAGCAGCTACCGAAGAGATAAGTTCATCTATTGATCAGGTGTCACGATCCATATCTGATGCATCAGCTTCCTTACAGAAAATCTCCCAAGAAATGAATAAATTTGAAATTTAAAAAAATCTTTTTTTTTACCGAGATCATTTTCCTAAAAAATCATTTGAAGGGTCTCTATACAAAGCTGCCTCAATCATCCATATCCCATTAATATCCTGCACAATCCCCTATCTCATGCCAGTCAGATTGAGACATGGATGTAATGAGTAAAAATCAGTTATTCCTCCTCCGGATAATGCTTTATTGAGAAAGACCTTACCTGTCTGACCTCAGAGGGGATTTGTAAAAATTTAGGTTTATGAGACTATCTGATCCCCACATGACTGGAACACATTTTTCCTCGCTTTATATTTCTCCTTTATGAGCCTGTCAATAATATGCCCCAGAGTTTTTTCATCACCGATTCCCTCTTCGATATGATGGATGAGCATGTGTATCATACCTGCTCCTGCAGATCGTTCTGCCAGGTACCCACTCACGTATCGCAGGTTTTGTGAACCGATGACCTTTTCTGAAGTAAGATATGTCTGTGATTTCTGTTTAAATCTCTTATAAATATTAATTATGTCCGTAATTTCAGCAGGATCCAGACATACCCATTTTGAGAGGCTTTCAAGATAATCAATTGTTGCACAGGAAGCAATATAAACCGCGACTGAGGCAAAAATCAGATGAATGTCTATTCGGTTCTGATACAATGGAAGTATTTTGCTATTCGGGAAGGCTCCTTTTAGGAACCGGAAAATTTTTACTTTGTACCTGGAACCCGGTGCATAGAGACGGATCTCCGGGTGATAATTTCCTGACTGAATGAGATCTTCCCGAATTGTTGTTTGATACTGCAGTTCAGCATATACCGGTGGTAGAATGAGCCCGTCATCATAGAGCTGGCGGTATTGCTTCTGTTCATAATGAAGTGCCTCAAGCCAGAAAAGCCGGATAACACTCATTTTGTCAGGATTCTGATGTACCTCCTGCCAGAACTCATGAACTTTTTGTTCTGTATTCTGAGAATTTTCACGATACTTTCTGATATATTCATCAAGGATGGCAGAATTAATGATCCCTGCCAGGTTTGATTGTTCAAGACTGGACTCTGCTGCCCTGGAGGTGACAAGATCTCCATATAACTGATGAAATTTTCGAAGAAGTCCGGACTGTCCAAGTCCCATATACTGAATGAGTGGCCGGATTGTCATACCCTGGACAAAGATACTGAACAGAACCGTGAGAACAGAGAACGCAATGATCAGATCCCGAAACGGCAGGGAGAGCGGAATTGAGAGAACCAGGGCAATTGCCACGGCACCACGAAGACCTCCCCAGAAACAGACCGTCTGGTATGAAAAAGGAACCTTGTGTCTGGTAAACCGGTTAAATATGGCAAAGGTTCCTGCTACCGGGACAAGCCGTGCAAGCAATACTGCACCGATGAGGAAAAGAATACCCACAATACCTCCTTTGATGAGAAGAGAGAGATCTTGTAATGAAGCAATGGTAATGCCGACAAGAAGGAAGATCAGACTGTTTGCAAGAAATCCGATATACTCCCAGAAATGGTTCAGCTCCTCACGCCTATCAGGCCCTATCCAGTCTGATGCTGCCTGGGCGGTGATAAATCCACAAGCGACGACTGCAATCACTCCTGAAAATCCCAGTTCATCACCGAGCAGATATGTCAGATATGCTGCAACCAGCGTTGCCGTATGATGAATATGTGAATGAAGGGGAGTTCTTCTTATGATTGCCCGAAGGATGAGACCACCGATGACTCCAATGAAGATTCCACCGACAAATGATGTGAGTAATTGTGAGGTAAAGAGAGCTGATGTTTCCAAAAATGACAGATCATTTTTCAGAAGCGGATGACTTATCAGAAGTAACACCAACTGGAACATTATGATGGAACAGGCATCATTCAGGAGGCTTTCTCCTTCAACAAGTATCTGTAATCGTTTCGGAACACCCACCTCTTTAAAGATGGAGATGACTGCAACCGGATCGGTTGATGAGATAAGTGCCCCAAACAGAAGGGCAAAGAGGAGCGGGATTGCAAAATACCATGAGACCATATATCCGATAATCCCTGCAGAGATGATCACGCCGAATATAGCAAGACATAATACCGGAAAGAGATTCCGATTGAGCAACCTGGTATTTACTGCAATAGCAGATTCAAAGATCAAAGGTGGGAGAAATATATATAGGATGATATCAACCGCAGGAAAATAGGGGCCAATCGGTTTTAACGCACCAAAATGAGGGACGATAAATTCGGAGAAGGCATATCCGATCAGAACCAGTCCGATAGTATAGGGCATCTTCAGGTGCCGCAATGTCATAGAAGCAATGATTGCGACCAGAAGAAGAGAGATGATGATGATTTCATTGGCAATAATCAGATTATGTTCCATAGATATAGATCCTTGGTATTCAATTTGTATTCATGAGTAATGATGTGTCACTCATGTTCCTGAATTCTATATATCAGGTATTTAAGAGAGAATTCAAGATATAATATTTATACAAGCACATATTCTGGTTTATCTGGATATTCGGATTAGACTAACCAGATTACAGGGGTTTGATCACTTCACTCCTAATCAAATCCTTTTTATACATGATCCGCTCTTTATCATACATATGGACACTGAAAAGATCCTTGCAATCATCTTGAGCATCGTGGTACTTTTATTCGGTATAGTTGCCGTCACCGCTCCTTCGGCAGTTTTTGACTTCCTTGTTCTTATCGTCGGAGTAATTTTTCTTATATTTGGAATTCTGACCGCAGGTGTGGCACTTTCAGCAGAGGGTGGGACGCCAAAGATGATACTTTTAGGATCAGGTCTCGTTAGTATCCTTATCGGACTACTGGCTATCATCTCTCCTTATGTTGCAACAATTGCAATTGGATATCTGATTGCATTATGGCTTACCCTGAATGGACTTTTAACCATTGCATACGCAGTTTCAATCACCTGGGAAAAACATCGCATCCTTACCGGTATTGCAGGTGTTATCAGCTTACTTATTGGCATTTACCTGTTTACAAATCCGGGTGCAGGAACGGCTCTTATCATTATGATACTCGGAATATTCTTTATTATTTCAGGAATCCTCTCTCTGATAATGACATTCATGTACTGGAAAAAATAAATCCACTTTTTTTCCTTGAGATCATTCATAACGGGTGAATAAGATTTTCTGGGAGATATAATAAGAGCAACATTAAGGCATTCCCTTGATGATAAGAAGAGTAATATCATCAAATTGAGGTTCTGATTTACTAAAATTCTGGACCTCATCGAATATTTTCTTCTGAATGCCGGTTGCAGTCAGGGATTTGTTCTCCCTTATAATTGATTTCAGGCGTTCTTCGCCAAACATTTCTTGTGACGAACTTAGTGATTCCGTGACTCCATCAGTATATAGAACAATTATATCATCGGGTTGAATCAGTACAGATCTCTGATCGTATGTTTCTTCTTCGAGAACTCCGATGGCAATTCCAGTCATCGATAACTCTTCAAAGGTATCACTTCCTGCCCGGTATACGAGAGGAGGATTGTGTCCTGCATTGACATATGTCATTTTCCTATCCCGTTCTGAGAGGATACCATAAAACAGGGTAACGGACATCCCAGCCTTTGAATCCTGAGCAATAATGCTATTTGCCAATGCTATTGCCTTTGCAGGTTCTGAGTGCCAGATTGCATTGACTCTGACCACAATCCGGGATAATGCCATAAATAAGGCCGCAGGAATTCCTTTTCCAGATACATCGGCTATGAGAATCCCATAGGTTCCCTGATGAAGAGGAACAAGTTCCATCGGTATGACATCAAAGAAATCTCCTCCGACTTCTTTTGCCATCACACTGATCGCTGCAACATCAAAGCCATGAATTGAAGGAATCCTGTCAGGGAGAAAACTTCTTTGAATTTCAGCGGCGATATCAAGTTCAGCTTTCGACCTTGCAAGTCGTTCCTCCATCTTCTTCCGGTCGGTGATGTCCCGGATGGTCTCAATAGCTCCTGTGATTTTGCCATGTAAATCATACAGTGGACTTGCTTTCGCCCAGACAAACCTGCCTTCCCTTCCTGATAATGGAAGAAAGGTATCAACGATAAGGGTATCTCCTTCACGGTCAATGTGTGAATATTTCTCTTCAAGTTCTGCAATTGGCTGAAATACAAGATCTGCAAGGATGGGCCGTCGCTGTCCATAAAAGGGAAGGGCATATTCATAATTTCCTCTCCCAACCATGTCTGAAGCCGGGACTTCTGAAATGAGTTCCATGGCATGGTTCCATGCCTGAACCACTCCGTTTGTATCAATGACCACCGTTGCATCAGGGAGAAAGTTGATAATTTCTTCAAGTCTTCTCCGGGAAATTTCCGATTCCTGCTCAGCCCTCTTCCGGGCAGATATATCCCTGATACTTTCTATTGCACCATACCGTGTTCCTTGTTCATCATAGAGCGGACTAGCCTTGGCCCAGAAATAGGTGCCATCCTTTCCGAATGTTGGGATGAATATATCAACAACAAGGGTGTCACCTTCACGAATGATATGATTATATCGTCTCTCAACCTCTTCATCGGGGAGAAGAATGAGATTTGCAAGCATCGGTTTTCGTTCGCCATAAAAAGGAATGGAATAGTCGTAGTCACCTTTCCCAAGCATTTCAGAGGCAGGGACTCCGGTGACATCCT
>NZ_JAIWNS010000261.1 GCF_020216685.1 Methanospirillum hungatei
AACCCGTGCAAAAGTTGACGAACTCAAATCCGCTCTTGTCAGCATGCATCCTTATGACATCCCTGAAGTGATCTGTCTCCCTGTGAAGGATGGGTATGATCGGTACCTTTCATGGGTTGCAGGTGAGGTATCTGGTCGGCCATAATGGTGAGAAAATTTACGCTGTGCATAATCACAGTGAATCACGATTTATTTTCCTGATGCACAGCATATAGTACGACTGTGATACATTCTGTCTGATGGATTTGATGCGGTTCATGATCTGATTACCGATAATCCGGAGGGAATCAGCATTCATGAGGTTGCAGAGCACCTTGGTATTCATCGGAACACTGCTGCGAAGTATCTTGAGATTCTTCATAGCCAGGGCCTTGCTGAGGTCCGGAAGATCGGTGTAACCAAACTCTACTACTCCAGTCGAAGAACTCCTCTCTCCTGTGTTCTGCGCCTTTTCTCTGAACCGGTATTCGGAGTAGACAGAGGGAAGATAATCAGGTCAGCAAATAGTGCAGCGCTTGATCTGCTGGGCTTATCAGAAGAGGATTTAATCGGTCGTCCGGCGGTGATGCTTGATGAGCAGATATGCACGGGAATATCTGATGGCATTGCCCCCTCTCTTCGGGGACAGTCCTGTTCATTCACTGTTATGAAACACATCAGGGGCAGCCGGATTGTATATACCATCAAAGGAATTCCCGTTCAGCTTGATTCAGGAAGATCCGGAGCGGCGGTCATAATTCATGAGACTGCCCCTCAGGAGGGGATCAGTGAGCGCCTTGTATGTTGTGAAAAACTCCTTGACCGGTTCTTTGCATTGACCGATCCGGTAATTGTGAATTTCTCATCTTCGTTTGAGATATCCTTTGCAAATGAAGGTTTTATCAGGACATTTTCAAGAGCCCCGTCTGTTGGAACCGAAGGATTTCTTCCCTTTGATATGATAGTCCATGACCAGGAAAACCTGAATGACGCACTCTGTCAGGCAAGAGATACTGGTGAATACGGAACTGATCTCCGGATCATACATCCATCAGGTGACATCAGGCTCTACCACTGGACCTTTCATGCCTCGTATGAGGATGAGGTATGGCACTATCTGGCAATCGGGAAGGATCATACCGAGCAGTTCTTTCAGAGAGAACAGTTTCATCAGTTCTTTGAATCAGCCGAGATGATCTTTGGGAAAAGGACACAGGACCTTCGTGAGATCAACCGACGATTATACAATGAAATATCTGACCGCAGACAGACAGAAGAGACCCTTCGGATGTATGAACATACCATCCGGAATGTAGGTGATCTGGTCTTCTGGTTCACGGATGATGGTCTGGTCGCGTATTACAATACAGCAGCCAGAAATGCGCTTTCTATCCCGGAGAAGACCGATAAGCTCTTGATCAGTACCTACCTCACCCATCCGCCTTTTGGTGACTGGAATCTCCTGTTCTCTTCTTTACGTGAACAGGGAAGTCTTGTCCTTGAGACATGCATGGTCAGAGCCGATTCAACACCAATGCCTGTTGAGATCAGGTTTACTCTTATCCCATACAAGGGGAGGGAGTACTGTTGTTGTGTGGCCAGAGATGTCCAGGGGCGGATACATGCCCTCGACAATTTGGTTGAGAGTGAGAACCGGTTCAGGGAGCTTGCAGAGACCATATCTGACGTTGTGTATGTGCAAAACTTACGTGATGGATCGATCGAGTATCTGAACCAAGCATATGAGGAGATCTATCAAAAGCCGGTGAAAGAGCTGTATGATGATCCCGAATCCTGGACCTCCTCTATTCATCCGGATGATTATGACCGGGTGGTAGCGCAGGCAGGTGTTCCAGTAGGAGACCGGAAGAGGATGGAATACCGGATTATACTTCCATCCGGCGAGGTCAGATGGGTTCGGGTAAAGATCCACTATGTCCGTGACAAGAGTCAGACCCCGGTCCGGGAGATAGGGGTTGTTACCGATATCACCCATGAGAAACGGATTCAGGATGAGATAAGGCAGATTAATGAAAAGTTTCAACTGGCAGTCCATGCTGCGCCGGTTACCATTTTCGGCCAGGATCCGGACATGGTCTATCAGTGGGTGGTTAATCCCTCAATTAATCTCGCTATCTCTGATATCATCGGGTATACAGACTATGAGATCTTTCCCCCGGATACTGCGCGTGAATTGTATGCAATAAAAAAACGGGTTCTTGAGTCTGGTGAAGGGTTCTCTGGTGAGTGTTCAATTCAGTTTGGCGGGAAACCCTATCCTACACAATTGTACATACGACCGTTCAGAAATGAACGTGATGAGATAACCGGACTTATCGGGGCAGCCATCGATGTTCATAATATCATCCATCAAAAACGCCGGGAGACGCTGAATGAACAACGGTATCGGCGACTTTTTGATGCAATGCACGAAGGGTATGTTGTTTTTTCACCGGTTCATGCATCTGACGGGACGGTTTGTGATTTCTCCATCACGGATCTGAACCGGTTTGCAGTTCATCAGATCAAATGGCAGAAGAAGGATCTGATCGGAAGGAACCTCTCTGATTTCCGTCCTGATATTGATCACCGGTGGCGGGATGCCCTGCTGCAGGTAGCCCATTCTGGCGATGAGGTCGGGTTTGAGGGTTTTTCTGAATTATTTGGGGGGTATTATTCTTTTAAGGCCTTCCCTGTGGGTGAAGATCTTATCGGGGTGGTGATTCGTGATATTACTGATCAGATACGGCGCTCTGAGCATCTACAGGCACATCGCGATCTTGCCAGGGACCTTGCGGCAACGACCGACATGCATCATGCTCTGGATCTCATATTGCGCACAGCACTTGAAGTCCCTGGCATAGATTCCGGGGGGCTCTATATCCTCCATAACCGTGATGATGTCCCGGTTTTACGTCTCTACTGTCATGCCGGGCTTTCAGAGGAGTACATCAGTGCGGTCAGTGAGATGGTTGTTAATGAATATATCCTGACATTGTTTGATAACGGGGCGCCCCGCTATATCTCCGTCTCTGACCCTTTGGCAGAAAAGATCCGCACTCTTCTGGAGAAGGAAGGAATATTCTCATATGTTCTCATCCCCCTGTATGAACACGGCATTCTTGTCGGATGTCTGAATCTGGGATCGCATACCCTGCCGGAGATCCCGGTTCGTGAGCGCCCATTTCTGGAGGCATTGTCCGGATGGCTTGGGAAGACTCTGCCCCGCCTGATTCATTCCAGGGCTGATAATTCTGTAACCGGGTATGCAGTCGTAAAATCCGATGGATCTATCATCGAAGGGTCCCTCTGGGAGAACCTGTCTTCAGCTCCACAAGAGGTCACGGGGTGTATCAGGGAGAATCATGCCCAGCTTATAACCGGCAACGAGATCACCTGTGTACGATCCACGCCATTGCCACCACTCCTGATCCGGTTCTGCCCCTGGGGTGGTGAGGTTGCGTTTCTGGTCAGGTCAGGAGAGAGCAGATCCTGATCTTTAGCCGGTCATGATCACACAGAGCGACATGACAAAAAAGTGCGCGGGTAAGGATCTCTTCGATCCGTTCCGTATCTGTTAGTTCCTTCTCTTTTCGACGCATCAGTTCTGCTTGTTCTGTTCAATCACGGCAACAAGACCAGCTGCAATTGCTGCGACTTTTTTGTCTGCACGAAGGGGCGTTGCCAGCTGGGTCATCCTGGTCTCCTCTTCCTGGATGTACCGCTTCAGGGTCCGGCTGATATGCTCCTCCTGCAGGAAGTGGGTGTGTGTATTCCCAGCGATGAACTCCGGGTTGTGAATGATGGCATGGTGGAGGGGCAACGTGGTCTTGACTCCCAGGATAACATACTCGTAAATTGCGCGTCTCATCCGGGCAATGGCATACTCCCTGCTCATTCCCCACGCGCAAAGTTTGGAGATCATTGAGTCATAGAACGGCGGGATGGTATACCCGGCATGAATACCTGAGTCCAGCCTGATCCCCGGACCACCTGGTGACCGGTACCTGGTGATCTTGCCGGGGTCTGCCGCGAAATTGTTCATGGGATCCTCGGCATTAATTCGGCATTCGATCGCATGACCGCGCAGAGTAATGTCCTCCTGGCCGTATTCGATGGGATCTCCTGACGCGACAATGATCTGTTCCTTTACAATATCGATCCCGGTGACCAGTTCGGTGATGGTATGTTCCACCTGCAGCCGGGTGTTCATCTCCATGAAGTAATACTCGCCACTGTCATAGAGGAATTCAACGGTGCCGGCATTGACGTAATCCACCGCCTCAGCTACTTTGAGCGCAGAGTTGGTCATCCTCTCACGCAGTTCAGGGGTCATAACCGGACAGGGTGCCTCCTCAATGAGCTTCTGGTGCCGGCGCTGGATGGAGCACTCCCGCTCAAACATGTGGACGCGGTTATTATGTTCATCACAGAAGACCTGCACCTCAACATGCCGCGGTTTCTGGAGGTACTTCTCGATAAATACGGTATGGTCACCGAATGCCGACTCTGCGATCCGCATGGCACCGTCGAGGGCGGATTCGATTTCAGAGGGGTCATGCACTATCTGCATGCCGATACCCCCGCCACCCGCGCTTGCCTTGACGATGACCGGGTATCCGATGGAGTCAGCAACCGATGCAGCCAGATCAAGATCATCAATCCCTCCGTCAGTTCCCGGAAGGACCGGGACACCGGCATCTTTCATGGTCTGCTTTGACCGGATCTTTGATCCCATAGCGGCGATGGTTTTGGATTTCGGACCGATGAAGGTGATACCCTCTTCGGTACAGAGCCTGGCAAACTCCGCATTCTCTGCAAGAAATCCATAGCCCGGGTGAATGGCCTCGGCGCCTGCCTTTTTTGCGACTGAGATGATCCGTTCCTTGTTCAGGTATGATTTTGACGGAGGTG
>NZ_JAIWNS010000262.1 GCF_020216685.1 Methanospirillum hungatei
AGATGATGATTCGGTACAAAGAGGCATATGAGATCCTTGTTGATTACTGTATGAATTACCCGGTCACCTTTCCCGATGAAGAAGACAATATACGGCATATCTCCCGATCAATGGAATACTGGCAGGAGCATTTTGGTGATGATCCGATTTGGGGATAACCGACTCTTACAGGGAGTATTTTTCAGATTTTATCACGCCTGTGAAATGTCAGAATACAAAACCCCAGTCTGCAATCGATTGATGTGATATCAAATCCGGTCCCGGTAATCATACGAATCACCTCATCATGCTCATAAAACCGGGCATGCGAAAGAAATCTGCCCTTATCCGGACGGGCCTGATATCGCTCTGCAATAATACCCCCTTTTTCAATACATGCAACGAGAAGCTTCCCTTCATGCATGAGAATCCGATGAACCTCCCGGAAGGCCTCTTCCGGTTTTTTCAAGAAACAGAGAACGGTTATCATTACAACCATCCTGATTATTCCAGGCTTCATTGGAACTGCTTCTCCCACAGCCCTGATAACCTCAATTCCTCTGTCTTTCGCCATCAAACCAAGAGCACGGGATGGATCAATGCCATACCGGATACCAAGCGGCTTTGCAAACCGTCCGCTGCCAACCCCGATTTCAAGAGCAGGAGAAGGAATATCTCCAATGGCCTGCCGTACCCGTTTTAATTCATCCAGATATACATCACGATTATCTACAAACCATTGATCATAATCGTCAGCATACTCTTCAAAAACGGTGAGAGGCATGAAATCAGTATCAATTGCCATGTAACCTGGTTCTCACACGCTCCATAAGAGCGACATCACGGCGGTTTAATGTGGTATAGTCAGGTTTGCCATTCTGGTAACAGTACAGCATAGAGTAGAGAAAATCAGAGGTAAATTCCATCACTTCTTTTTTAAATCGCACTTCAAAACTTGATTCGTTCAGAAAACCTTTGATTGAAAAACAATCGCTCTTTTCAAATTTATAAAACCCTTCTCCAAGACCGGGGAGCATCTCCAGACTTCCGTAGTGCTTTAAAAAATCCAGAAATTCTGGAGTAACTTCTGTATCAAGGATGAACTCTTTCATAAACGAACCGTCAGCACAATATTTATGGCGATTAGATCTGAGAATCCGCATGGTGGGCAATCTCCTTTATAGCCTCAGCGGCTATCTGGCATTCTTCATCAGTCGTAAACCATGAAGGACTGATTCGTACACATCCGGCTCCATCATCTATTGCATTATGCAGCAGTGGAGCACAATGAAGACCGGTTCTGACAACGATATTATCTTTCCTTGCAAGAATATACCCCACATCATCATTATCAAGTCCGGTAATGTTGCATGCAATAATCGGAAGGTCAGGCTCAGGATTATAGATGGTAATCCCTGGTTCGGATGAGAGTTCCTTCATGAAATATTCAATCTGACGATCTGCTTTTTTTTGCAGGGTATCCATCCCGATAGTCTTAAGGAAGGAGATACCTGCAATCAGCGATGCAACTCCCGGATAGTTGTGAGTTCCGATCTCATACCGCTCTGGCAGATCGCCCGGTTGATCAAGGGATTTGGAATTAGTGCCAGTCCCCCCCATCCGAATCGGAAGAACCGGATCAGGATTTCGAATACAGAACCCGCCAATACCTGGCAACCCTAATAGTCCCTTATGTCCGGTAAATACAAAAGCATCAAGCTCGAGGGAGGAGAGGTTTAGGGGAATATGTCCAGCAGTCTGTGATCCGTCAACGATAAAGAAAATTCCTCTATCATGCAGATACTCCCCGACCACACGGATGTCCTGCACCGATCCAAGGACGTTGCTTCCATGATTCATTACCACCAGACGGGTTTTATCGGTCACCACTTCCGTAATAGATTCAGGATCAACCCGTGCATTGGAAAATGGGATATAATCCAGATAAATCATCCCTGTTTTTTCCAGATAATGAAGAGGCCGGAGCACAGAGTTATGTTCAAGGGTGGTTGTAATCACATGGAATTTTTCGGTCTGTGATGCAGCAAACCCATGAATGAGAGTGTTTAATGCATCGGTTGCATTTAACGAGAAGACAATTGTATCCGGAGAATTTTCCCCAAAGAATTGTGCTACCGTTTCCCGACCTTCGGTAAGATAATCCCTGCTGACTTTGCCAGTACCTCTTCCTCCCCCACCAAAGGGTAATTCCAATGATTCCTGAACGGCCTGAATAACTTCCGGCGGTTTTGGCCAGCTGGTTGCAGCGTTATTCAGATAGATAAGAGGGTTTTCTTGTTTCAATAATACATACTAAGCGATAAGGTTGCAAAAAGGTTTTGCAAAATGAAAATTTCTAACCAATGTCACAATTGAGATAGTTGACGGATGTGTATCGTAAGTGTTATGGTTTATCTTTGTGATTACTGTTCGTTACAAATGAATAAATAATCAAAAAATAACATATCATACTTGTGCTCAAAAGTGTCCTGAGACAAACCATCATAGATCAACAGAAAATTCTGGACTTTCAACAGCAGTATGTTCCCAGAGACATCCCTCTTGAATCACTCCTTCAATCAGAAGAAATCATCGTATTATCCGGGATTCGCAGGTGTGGTAAGAGTACAATTCTCACCCGGCTGTCAAAAATAATCGACGGCAATTTTCTTTACATTAATTTTGATGATATCAGGTTTTCAGATTTTAAACATGAAAACTTCCAGCATATCTATGAGATTATGGGGGAACTCTTTGGATCTGATGCACACGTGATCCTGCTTTTGGATGAGATCCAGAATATCCCCGGTTGGGAACGCTGGCTTAATAATCTCCATACTTTTAAGATCAAAACCGTTGTGACTGGATCAAATGCATCGGTTCTCAGCTCTGAACTCAGTACATATCTTACCGAACGGCACAAAACAATCAGGGTCCATCCATTTTCATTCAGGGAATACCTTCGTTATTACTCCATATCCTGTGAGAATCCTGAATTCTTCTCATCAACACAGAAGGGAGAGATAATCTACTATCTTAGAAAATACCTTGAAGAAGGGGGATTTCCTGCAGTTATCCGTTCTGGTGATATCACCCTTTCCGAGCAGCACCTGACAGATATCATATACAGGGATATTGTGAGCAGATTTGGAATTCGTGAGATCAAGGAATTGAAGGATCTGACAGTGTACCTGATTTCGAATGCTGGCAGGATGATGTCATACAAAACGCTTGCTGAAATTACCGGCCTTAAAAGTGTAAGTACGATCAAGAATTATCTTGATTATCTTGAGCAGGCATTTCTTCTCTTCCGGATTGCGCCACTTCATTATTCGCTTAAAGCAACCAGCAGGGCATCTCATAAAATTTATGCAGGAGATCTTAGTTTCATCCAGTCGGCAGGGTTTCATCTGACCGAAGATCTGGGTCAAAGAATTGAAAATCTCATATTCCTGGAGCTGCTCCGAAGATATCAGGAAGTGTACTTTTACTCTGGCTCTGGAGAATGCGATTTTCTGGTTAAAAGAAACCAGGTGGTAGACGAGGCAATCCAGGTATCATATTCACTCAGTGATAAAAAAAATCTGGACCGGGAGGTAAAAGGACTTGTAGAAGCGATGGAGAAATTCAAAGTCAAAAAGGGACTTATCCTGACTTTTGAAGACGAAGCGTTGTTTGATATTCAGGATAATGGAATATCGGTTGTTCCGATATGGAAATGGCTATTAACAGCCCCATAATTTTTTGTCGGAAAAGGATAACACCCAAAACGACCGGATGTCTAGCTCATCTTCCGGAGTGTCAACTCCTGTTTCATCGTGCTGACTGATTCAATATACACGTTTTCAACGACCTGAGAAGCACCCATTACATCGATGAGTGTAACTGATGTGTCTTTTTTTATCGCACCTACGATATTCCGGGTTATCTTCTCCTGCTCTTCAGAATCTGCGTCCTTTACATATACGGTGAATTCGCACATATGACCCTCCTGATATGTATCATATGGATCTTGTAATATTCCAATGTATCCTTGAAAATTTTAATAAATTGGGTACATATGAGGCCTTCATCAGATAACACGTGAGCATACATTACGGCCATCCGTAATATTTATATCATTACGGATATCCTAATTATAGGGCAGATGGATCCGACATCCAGATTACGGCTCTCCCTGGGATTTATTTCAACGGTCATGAGTATGATCTTTGGAACAAATAAAGGGAGAAAAAACCCTTTCAGCCCGGGGGCGATTGAGATACTCTACTCATCATATTTTTCCAGGATTTGTATGGGAGATATTGCCGGGATGCTAGAAATATCCCCTAGCTCTGCAACAGACCTGGTCAATTACCTTGAGCGGGAGGGGTATGTCAAACGAGTTCCGAATGGAGAGAACAGACGGAGTATTCAGGTAATACCTACTGAGAAAGGTGAGGAATGGATTCTCTCTACCGAAGAAAAGATCTATGGATTTCTCGAATCCGGTCTTTCCAGGTTGACACCTGATGAACAAAAACAGTTCGCTGACCTCTGTGCACGGTTTTCAGGCGTACATGATACTGCAAGTTTCACTTCGTCAATGAGAGGGTTCCGGGAGACAGGAAGTCAGAACCGTATCCCACTCATACAAAGGCGAAACGGGAAACTTCTCAGGCTTGAAGAAGTCGTTGATGAACGATATGCACACTCTCGAAAAACAGATAGAATAGAGGACCAAATGACAATTAAACCCAGAATACCAGAAACATCAGACGGAATACAGGATGAAATAACCGTAGAGCAGTACGACCATATGCAAAGAGGGCTTCGGGATGCCGGGCACCTCCCGGTTAAGGAACTAATCCAGACATCAGAACCAGGAGATAGTGCTCTTGAAATTGGTCCTAGACCCGGATA
>NZ_JAIWNS010000263.1 GCF_020216685.1 Methanospirillum hungatei
ACAATATTCCGGTGAGGGCTGTTCTCCATAACGTGACTGAAGCGGGGAAAAAATTCATCAGAGCAGGTGAGAGACGGTGAGATTAACCGGCGTATCATCAGGAAATGCGGCACTTGATGACCTGATGGGGACCGGATACCCTCGTAAGATGATCACCCAGATCTTTGGTGAGCCAGGCTCAGGAAAATCTTCCTTATGCCTCATGGCGGCAGTCTCAGTCTTAAAGCAGGGTGAATCGGTTGTCTATTTCGATACCGAGAGTTTCTCTGCCGAACGGTTCAGCCAGATTGCAGGTGATGAGGCAGCGTCTCTTGCTGACCGGCTGTTCCTTTATGAACCAGTGGATTTTAACCAGCAGGCTCTGATGATCCTTGAATCCGAGGATGTGATACGGGAGCAGAAGGCGGGAATTATCATCCTTGATTCTGCCACCGGCCTGTACCGGACTGAACTAGAACATATCCAGGAGGCGCTTCAGAAGTTTAACCGCCAGATCACGATGCTCCTTGGGTATGCAAAACGGTATGACATTCCAGTCCTCATCTCAAACCAGGTCTACATGGATATCAGTAAGGGCGATTTTGCTCCCCTGGGAGGGACGGGCCTTTATCACCTGAGTAAAATCATCCTCCAGATTGAACGGAGGGACAATACCAGGAGGATCCGGGTCATGAAACATCATGCACGGCCCGAAGGAACCTACATTGATGTCATCCTTGTCCAGGAGGGAATCAGGGTTATTGATGAGTACCCGGAAGACCTCCAGATCGAAAAGCCATAAGCCCTGACAATACCCATCTTTCAGAAGACACCCACACAGGGAAGTATATGATCCGATCAATATTTTTCGCAGCGGTTTGCATCACCCTGCTTTTCTCATCTCCGGTGTTTGGAACTTCTATTCCATTTCCCCCAGAATCAGGGCCATACACCGGGGATTATGTTCTCATCCAGGAGCCAGGACGATATACGCTTGAGAATAATGTCACCCATACCTACCCGGTCGGTATTATCATCACCTCCTCATCAGTCATCCTTGACGGGCAGGGGTATCATATCAGTCCTGCAGAAACCGGTGATCCGTCGGTGGGGATCTGGGTGACCCTCGTTGATTCACAGGGAAAACCAATCACCGGCGTCCGGATTGTGAACCTGACTATCCATGATGAGGTGACCGGTATTTATCTTGAAGGGGCAGACTCGTCTGAGTTTCCCTGGGGGAGTGATCGCTCGAAAGAGCCTGCAGTGTCTGATGCCATAACCTCTGATCGGGACATAAAATGCAGCGGGGTTACGATCACCGGTTCACGAATTGGTATCGCATCAAAGGGTTTGAAAACACCGGCAATCTGGCAGTCAGTGATAACGGGGAATGAAAAAGGGATCTCTATTTCAGGCGGTGCTCCGGATATCAGGGACCTTGTGGTTTCCGAGAACACCCATGCAGGCATTCATCTGGAGATGACCAATGGGGGAGTTATTACCGGGTGCCGGATTGAAGGAAACCAGGGCCCCGGCATTCTCCTGGACCATGCAAAAGATATCCAGATCTGGAATAATATCCTTGATAACTATGTGAACATCAGAAATACCGCAAGCGATGGGGCAGTACTTTATCAGACGCCAACAAACCAGACCAATATTATCAAGGGTCAGAAAACGGGGGGGAACCTCTGGGCACAGGGGGGGGTCCCGGTCTATTCATCCCACATGATCACAGACGCGGACCATGACGGAATCGGTGATATGCCCTACATCGAATCAGGTCTCATCGATCAATACCCCTTAATCCCGGCCGGGAGCGGTTTTATCCCGGTTGAGATACCTGAACCTGAACCAATACAACCGGTGATGACACCGGTTCCGGTCTCAACGCCATTTACCATCATCACCGGGATTCATGCCATCATCACCGGGGATTCCATCCCGACAGAGATGAAAGCAGGTATGTCATACCCGGTAACTATCACCCTCCTTAATGATGGATCTGATAACTGGCTTGATATGCATGGAGTTGGTATCAGGGCTGTGGGTGATGCTGCGAGCTGGGGCCCTGAATGGCTTCCGGTTCCTTCCGGGATTAATTCAAAGCAGTTTTATACGTTTAATTTTGAGCTCAAGGCACCAACATCACCCGGAACCTATGAGCTTTCCTATCAGGCGGTCAGGGGAGGTCAGGGAGTATCAGTTACATTCGGGAGACCGCATAAAAAGGTCGTAACGGTTCAATGATTGAGAAAAAGAGATATTATGAGTAGTTACGGCCTCCGCCATATCCCCTGCCACGGTTATATCCCCCGCCGCCGGATCCACGGTCGAACTCCCGTCTTGGCTGCATGGGCCGTGCTTCATCAATACGCATGGTCCGCCCCTCAAATACGGTCTGGTTCAGAGCGTCCATCGCCGCCTGGGCTTCTTCGCTGGTACCCATCTCGACAAATCCGAACCCTTTCTGCTCGATAATTTTTACACTGACAACGTCACCATACTGAGAGAAGAGATCCTTCAGCTGGTCTTCTTTCACAGAGTACGTCAGGTTGCCGACGTACAGTCGCTTTCCTTCCATAAGATATCAGACACCGTGTCTCTTTCCTCTCATAATCTATTCAGACATGAGAGGAGTGTGATCATGCCCCTTTCACCCGGCAATCTGACCGACAACGGGAGATTGTACCAGCATACATCTGACTGCCCGGATCGGGTATTCGCCAAACTTTCGAGAAGCTGATCATGAGAAAAGACGACTCATATGTTATTAATAATTATGTTTGCGGAGGGGAGAAGGGTCCAACGATTGATTTACCTTGTTATTTTCAGGGAATCACCATAACCCTGAATCCCGTTTTCTCATCCCAAAAAAGGGGATGTGAGCAGGAACGGGTGTACAGAGAACCCGAGCAGGAATGAACCTCACCAACAAGTTGTCTCCCCTGAGCTCACCAGAAAAGTCATGCCCATATGACCGGCTGCCTGTATACCACCCTTCTGGGAATGCACGAGTGGGGCATATATGATCCAAGGTGATCTCCGCGCAATTTCGCCGAGGAGCATCCATTCCAATGCAGGGAGGACGGGATCTGTGTTTACCGGAAATTGGGAAGAGTCAAAGTATTCGTCTGGAGCCTAGAAGGAAGTGATTCGAATGTGTTCTTCAGGCAAATACGCATGAGGCTTGTCGTGAGTATCCTGGATTGTGGATACATCAGCGAGAATTTTACAAGAAAAGAATGGAAGATAAGGGAAAAGACTGAGTAAAAGAATGAGAAGAGATCTGCCAGAATCATTCCTGCTGAATGATTGAAATTATGGTATTGACCACGGCTTGTATGACAGTATCTCCTACATGTCCGAAGGTGTACTGGATCATTGAAGCATTAGCAGTAAACAGTTTATAAGCATTAGCAGTAAACAGTTTATAAGCATTAGCAGTAAACAGTTTATCAGGTCTGATATAACTCATCTCTTTTAAGGTTCCGGATATTAGATCTGACGGATGGAGGGAGATACTATATGGATCTGAGTGATATTTTGAGGTAATCTGGCATAGGATCAAATCATCCCCGGTTACAGGTGCAATCACCAATGCAGGGCGTCTTTTTACAGAACTTAAATCAGAGAAAGGAAATGGTATAACGATAATATCTCCTTTTACAAATACTCCCATGCTTCATCCTCTTCAGATGTGAGCCAGTCACGTGCAAGAACTCGTTCACTCAAATACATGGTCTCACAAATGTGGGTAGTATCACACGTACATGCCTTTTGAGGTTCGTCAGGAGGAATATCCTCAATAATTAGATGATATTTTTTTCCAACCTGAAGATTCACCGGTTGATCCGGCACAAGAACTTTACCATTATATACCGCTGAAACTGTGATTTCGGTAATCATGCTATGTTTTTTTCCTTATACGCAGATAAAAGTTGTCGAATCGCAAGGTTAGATTACCCTACCTGGCTATTCGACATCAATCTCAAAGAGTGATATAGATTTTCCAGCTCATATTTAATGGAAGAATAGATATATAGTTTAACCACAAAATTCGTGAATAAAAATATTGATTTAATTAATTTATTTGAGTTTTCATGCAAACGCCTCTGATACCTTAAATTCCAAGTTCTGTTTGATGTTGTTCTGTTAATGCATTTTCCGGAATACTTGATCTTGTCTTCATTCGTTTAAATTCTTCCGATGTGTAACAGAGATAATCTATCGAATACGGTGTTCTGATTCTTTTTCTAACAAAGGGAAATCATTCATGCTGAGGAACATCTCTGAACTTCTCTGAAACCACAATCACATCAAGATCGGAATCATCATGAGCAGTTCCTCAGCAATGTAGAGATCATTGACTGCCTGCTTGAATCAACGCTCTCTAATCTCCTCATAATCTGTCACTTATCTAACTCCGTATCTGTATCAAATAGTGATTCGTTCTCAAAAGTATACCTGCATACTCCGGAAGATTTCTATCAGGTCTCACCTTTTACTAATTACCTACTATCGGATCCTCTTAAAAGCCTGAACAGTCACCATATGCAGTAAATATTCCTAGGTGCAGGTTCAATCAGATCGCCCGATAAAAGAAACAAAAACCAGAGCAATAAAACGAGGAGGAAAAATAAATTTAAACCTGAGGGGCTGTCACTAACCAGGTCGTACTGTTCGAGTAACTGTACCGCTCAATCTTAAACTCCGGACAGATCTCAGACAATAACGCCAT
>NZ_JAIWNS010000264.1 GCF_020216685.1 Methanospirillum hungatei
GATCAGAGCCATGATATGATGTTCTGGCTTGATAAGTCGGGTAAAATTCGAGATGTCAGCGGAAGTGTCCACTCTGTTCTTGGATATTCACATGAGGATCTTGACTCTGTGAATATGTCGGCGATAGATCCGAAATTTACGATAGATTCAGGGCTTGAAGTGTCCGGACAGGATCACCTTGTCCCGGTCAGATATGAGACTGAATTTGTCACGAAAAGTGGAAAACCGCTCATGGTTGAGGTATCGCTCATCTCCTATGAATATGCTGACGAGACCATGATTCTGTTATCAGCCCGTGACATTAGTGAACGGAAGATGATGGAAGAACTGAAGAAAAAGGCATTCACACAGATTGATAAAAACATCGAGCAGTTTGCAATCTTAAATGATCAGATACGAAACCCGCTCACCCTCCTCATGATTTATGCAGAGGAGATGGATACAACGGACGAAGCAAAAATCATGGAACAGATAACCAGGATTGATCAGCTGGTTGATAAACTGGATAAGGGACTTTTGGAATCAGAAAAGGTCCGGGGTTTTCTTCGGAGATATTATGAACACACGTCTGATACCCGGGAACCACATGAGGATACCTGGTAAGTGTTCTATACCTGTTCCATTTTTTGGACGTATCTATCCGCCCGGTTCCATGAAGGGAGGGTCCATGTCGTGTCATTGCTTTGGATTGTCACGGTTTCATCCTCTTTTTTCACGATGATGGTCCCTGCATGGACTGCCTGATGATGGGGGACACAGAGGGTAAGCATGTTCTCTGCCAGATCTTTTCCCTGCTCGGATAAGGGAATTATATGATGAACTTCAACCGGTCCTGTCGTCTCTTCACCCATAACAGAACAGATCTGGCAGCAGTTTCCATGGAGGTTCTTTACAAGATATGCCAGATATCGGTTCCTTTTCGTCTGCATCGGAAGAATTCTCCGTTCCTCCTCCTGAATCAGAGAATGAATATCCCTTCCTGCCTTTTGCGCTGTGATGAATACGTGATGGTATCGCCGCTCTGATGGAGGCTTTGTGATCGTTCCTGCATGAGAAAGGAGCGTCTCGCGATCAGAGCCACATGGGTTTATCTCATCTGCATATTCAGGAAAGACATCCAGTAATCTCAGAATGAGCAGTGGGTCCCCGTTTTCTATCCGGTCTTTGATAGTGGGTTTATTCAGAATTGCATCGAGCACCTGACGGCTACTGACCGGAATGAGTCCGAATCGTTCCCACCATTCAAGAATGATCCAAAGTTCCACCTGGTCGGATATCAGAAATTTCAGCCTCCCCCGCTTATTTAAAACCATGTTTGCCAGGGCATCTGCAGCATTCAGGTTGATCAGGTGTTGCAGATCCGGGTTACTCCTGAAAAAGATCTGAATGATGATGGCAATCCATTCAAAATCAGGTGAATATGGCCCTCCAGCCTGATAAAAGAGATATTCAAGATAGGCTATGGAGGAGGATGGAACGCCCAGTACCAGATCATCTGACCCGGCATGTCCTGCGGTGCATCTCTGAATCGCAGTCTGGATATCAGAACCGGTTATTAATACGCCAATTTTGATCTTTTCTGTGAGGGTATCAAAACATGGAATACAGTCACGCCAATGGACCGGTTTCATCTCTTCTCTGTGATGTATGGTTTTTACTCTCCGCCAAAGTGAAAAGTCGTCCCGACTGTACTGAATGCGAAGGCATGTGGCATAGCCTGGGCTATGGAGACCTGGGCCTCCCACCCGGTACAGTGAACGGGTATGATGTATGCGGGCTCTATCTCCTGCAGGGCCTTGATAGTGTCTGGAATGACCTTTTTAAAATACGGACCTGAAAGGTGGAAACCCCCCATGATTGCGTGAACAGTATCTATGCCGGTAATCTTTTGTGCATATCTGACCGAGTTGATTATTCCTGCGTGAGCACAGCCTGATATGACAATAAGACCCCTGTCTTTGAGGTGAATGAGAAGTGCCTGATCATCCCGGAACACGTCTTTTACAAATAAATCCCCCTCTCTTGCTTCAAGAACAGGAGAACCCTGCTCAAACGGAGTTATTCGTTCAACCTCTCCGGTAAGCAGTATCTTCTGATTCGCAATCAGTGAGGGGTCTCTGGACAGGGAGAGAATGCCCCCGGCGTGGGTGACTTCATCGGCAGTCATTGAGGGAAGCGTCGTATACGTGCCATCAGGTCTCTTCTTTCTCCTCATGGCAAATGCTGCCGGGTGGAGATGGACCGGAATACGACATGATGACTGACGAAGAACGCAAAAGAGAGCACCGATATGATCAAAATGTCCATGACTGATGACCACTTCACTGATCTCATCCAGAGAAATTCCCAAAGTTTTCGCGTTCTCTATGAAGGCCGTTTCTGTAGCTCCGGCGTCCATAAGGATAGTATGGATCTTCTCCCCGGATCGTACCTGTATCAGAAATGATAACCCGTGTTCGGCTAAAAGGGTCTTTCCATCAGAGAGTATCGGACGGCGAATAAAAGAAGTCTGCTCCACCATGAGGAGATCAGTGTAATTATCGACCAGGACGGTTACATCCACATGGTCAACAGGGTGTAATGAATATGTCATAGAATCACAAATTCTGTCTAATTATCTCTCATATGGGAAAATAAGTCCTTCTTTTGTACTCTGAACAGTACAGGCAGGGACCGGAATGCAGAGACCGCCGGATGCCGATAAAATATTTATACTATAGTGACAATATTACAGATTGTAACCTGCCGGTAGGAATTATCAAAGATATGGCAGGATTTTATGGATGGATGCATGAGGTGAAAATCGGTCTGGTCTTCTCATCAGTCTCCATCCATTTATATTTCTTTTCTGATCTGAATATCCTCTGATAACGAAAGACTATCATTAAATATTGTTTAATGCCATACTATCTGCATTACTCTGATAATTCGACATAACCAATGAAGTGCATGGATTGTGCAGGGTTTGGAATAAAACGGTTATCCATTGATTATTTCATACCCTGTCGTCTGGGATATCATCATCTGGTCAGATTCACCTATCATGATGTCATATCATGATCTCTGGATTGCGTATCGATACAAATGTCTCATAAAACATTCGAAAATCAGAACAGGTACCGCTTTTTTGATAATCTCCATGGAACGGAACCGGTATGTTCAAACCTTTTGACTGGCTGGCGTACCAGATAACGAGACATCCGGGTATCATCGCCGGAGTCGCCCTGGCTGCTTTTATCGTTGCACTGTATGGTACAACACTGATCACCATGCAGACCGGGAATGAAGCCTATCTTGATAAAAATACTCCTCGTGGCGCATTGCTGGCACACTATGCAGATACCTATGGTTCAGATGCCATAATGGTCATCATCGAGTCTGATGATGTCACGAAAGTAGATACGCTCTGGTATATTGACAGTCTCTTACATCATATCCAGAATCAGCAGTCGGTTGAACGGACATCCAGTATTGTGGCACTCTTAAAACAGGGCAACAACGGGGTTCTTCCCCGGTCATCTGCAGAGGTGAAAAGGATAATTCAGAACGCACCTGCAGAGATTGTCAGCCGGAACCTTCCCTCCAATATGATGACACTGGGCGTTATCACCCTCGTTCCCGGTCTGTCTGAGGATCGCCAAAAACAGGTTTTGTCAAATATTGAGACGATCGTGAAGACATCCCGTCCTCCCCCGGGAGTGTCTGTGACCCTGTCCGGAGAACAGGCCTTTAATCGGGAGATGGGCAAGGAGATGTTATCATCCATGGGGATTTTGATCATGGCGGCGATGATTCTCATGATAATAGCCGTCCTGGCTCTCTTTTCTGATGTCAGATATGCCCTCCTCCCCGTTGGTATAGTTGCAGCAGGCCTTGTACTGACCTTTGGTCTGATGGGGCTTACCGGAACCCAGATCAGCATGGTGGTCATTGGTGCATTTCCTGTCCTGATTGGAATTGGTATTGACTATGCCATCCAGATGCATTCAAGGCTTGATGAGGAGATCTATAAGACAACACTTCCGGAAGCGGTTACTACCACCATTACAAAGACCTGTCCTTCAGTCATGGTAGCGATGCTGGCAACATCCACCGGTTTTATTGCGATGATATTCGGCCCGATACCAATGGTCGGTGATTTTGGTATTACCTGCACGTATGGGGTAATATCCTGCTATATCGCAGCATTAATCCTTGTACCGGTCTTTGCCATGCTGATTCAGTATCGTGGGAAGAGGCAGACGAAAGATCCTGCCCACGATCATGATAACACCAAGGGCACCGGACAGACGACAACAGCCTATGAGGGGAATGCCAAAGAATCCCTGATAGAGAAGTACGACAAGATTTTGGGAAATACCGCATTAAAGATTGCACAGCGCCCGGTTCCGGTATTGTTGTTTGTATTCATCATTGCGGCAATAGGATTTACTCTTGATAACGAAGTTCCCATCAGTGCAGATCAAAAGACGTTCGTGCCCCCTGACATGCCTGCATTATTGGACATGAATAAAGTAACACGAACGATGGGGGCAACGAAAACCATTCCCATCATTGTATCAGCAGATGATGTCCTGCATCCAGAAAATCTTGCATGGATTTATAATTTCGGTGCATATGTTGTAAGAAAAAATGACAAAGTCACTGATGCTGACAGCATTGCTTCCCTGATCGCAGAGCATAATAATGGTACCCTG
>NZ_JAIWNS010000265.1 GCF_020216685.1 Methanospirillum hungatei
TAAAACTGAACAGTCTCACCTGGTAAAACAGGTTCTGGTTCCACCGGACGGAGAACTTGTCCATAATGGTTGTATTCCCGTATCTGATCTTGTATCGGTATCCGGGACCAGGGCCTGTTATCAGTTTGGAAAATTGTCTGGTTCATTTATAAATCCTCTTCTCCTCCTGCCCGGATACAAAACTCCGCTCATGCTGGCTGCAGGGGCTGCCCTGCTTCTTGGTTATGATCCCGCTGGTTTATCAGATTTTTCAGCTCTTCCCGGACGCATGGAGGTCACGAAGGATACTGGTTACACCATGATCGATAATGCAAACAGCGGGACCTGTTATTCAACAACGCTTGATGCATACCGGTATGGGAGAGAGATAGCTGGAAATGAACCGGTAACCCTCATCATCGGCCAGGAGTCAGCATCGGTATGTGAAAACTTCAGCACTCATGAGATCTGTGCATCCATCTCTGATATCAATCCCCAGGATGTCATCCTCATCCCTGGAGATGAACGGATTATGAAGGAAGAGATCATACAGTACTGTGCACATACCGGGATCACCTGCACCTGCGCTAATTCAACTGAAGAAGGAATCAGAAGAGCGAAAACCCTGAATAACACTCTCATTTTATTGTCTGTAAAACGGTGGAAATAATGAAGTATGTACAGCCCCGGCCCAGTTCTATTGTCGCTACCCTGTATACTGCCCGTGACCTAGAAGTTGATGTGGCCGTCCTCCATGGCCCCTCCGGATGCTCTTTTAAGCATGCACGGCTTTTGGAAGAGGATGGTATGCGTGTTCTGACGACATCTCTTGCCGAGAATGAGTTTGTCTTTGGGGGACAGGGACGGCTTGAAGATGTAATTCTCTATGCAGAAGAGAAGTTTGCCCCGAAACGGATGGCGGTCATGGGAACCTGTGTCTCGATGATCATCGGTGAGGATCTGCAGGCTGCGATAGATAACTCAGGTGTCAGTACCGAGACGATAGCCGTGGATATTCATGCCGGATTTACCGAGAATATAGATGGAGTCATTGCAACATTAAAGCCTGCAGCCGAGATCGGATGGATCTCATCAGACGAACTGGCACGCCAGCAGGAATTATTAAAGGCAGCAAATCAGGTAGAGCGGCTTCGGGGAGCGGCCGTCAGAGAGTACATCGAGCCATCACGGGGAGATCTGAAGCATAAGGTTGCAGAACGTCTAGTCAATCTCATACAGGACGGAAAAAAAGGCGTTGCCATCATGAATGCAAAGAAGGAGACTGCATACATGTTTGCCGATGGGCTTACTGCTCTCCATGAGCTTGCACCTGATGCTCCCATCACCTATTCTGTAAATCTTGAGATGCGGGGGCTTCCTAAGGTAAGAAGAGATGCGGAGCGTATCATTGATGATCTTGATTCAACTGGTCTTTCGTATGTGAAACAAGGTGCACTTGACGAATACGGAGCGACCGGAGATATGCTGGGCCGGTGGATACAGGATGAGAATCCTGATTTTGCATTCATTACCGGTGTGCCTCATGCCATCCCACGGGAATATACCGATGGGATCGAGTGTTTTTCGGTGACAAACGGTCCTCGCCAGGTTGCTCCACTCAAGGATCTGGGGCATGAACATGTGATTGTTGAGATCGATCTCCATCCACGAACCCTTGGTGTAAGAAGTATTGTGGAGTCCGAATTTGGAGCGGTCCTTCGGAGTTTTCTATGAAGGCATTCCTGATCTCCGGTGACCGGTCGGGATCAGGAAAAACCAGTATAACCCTCGCAATAGCAGCAGCTCTTGCAAAACGACACACCGTTCAGACATTTAAGGTTGGGATGGACTATATCGATCCTTCCTACCTGACGGGGGTTACCGGGCGGCCATGCAGGAATCTTGACTCATTTGTGATGAGCCAGGATGAGATGACTGCCGTATTTGACCATGCCTGTATTGGTGCAGATATTGCAATTATTGAGGGCGTCAGGGGCCTATATGAAGGGGCCGACAGTATTGCTGATATCGGCAGCACAGCATCGATTGCAAAGCACTTCCAATTACCGATAATCCTGGTGATAGATGCCCGGAGCATTACCCGGAGTGCGGCAGCCCTTTTGTGTGGATTCATGAGATTTGATCCTGATGTTCAGATTGCAGGAGTTATCCTCAACAATGTCAGGGGAGAGAAGCATATCAGAAAAGCGACTGAGGCTATCCGGCATTATTGTAATATCCCGGTGATCGGTGCAATTCCACGGGTCGATAACCTGGACCTGACCATGCGGCATCTGGGTCTTGTTCCGTTTGAAGAGGGTCTGAAGGATCAGCCGTTCCTTGAACGGGTCTCATCCATCGTTGAGATGATATGCAGTCACCTGGATATAGACGCTCTGCTCTCCCTCTCACGTGAGATGAACAGTTCTCTCCGTATTCCTGGCCTATTTGCATCAGCCGGGCAGCACCACCACGAAAGAATTGCTGTCGCACGGGATGAGGCATTCAATTTCTACTATGCAGATCTCTTTTCACTCATCAAAGCACAAGGGTATAATATTGAGTATTTCTCACCGGTTCATGGAGATCTACCTGATGCAGAAGGGTATATTCTTGGTGGCGGGTATCCGGAGTACTATGGTCGGGAACTTGCAGATAACCAGTCCATGATGGAGGATCTCCGTACAGCAGCAAAAGATGAGAGGCCCATTTTAGCCGAATGCGGTGGCCTTATGTATTTATGCAGAGAGATAGAGATTCTACAGGATTTTTCAGGTCTTTCTGCCAGGACATCATTCAAAATGGCCGATGTGCTTCCTGCCCGATGTACCATTCCAAAAAAACGGGTCGTCACCTATGTCTCCGGAAAGACGACACCATATTTTCCCTATGCAGCCAGGCCTCTTCCGGTGAAAGGTCATGCCTTTCATTACTCCACGGTTCATCCGGATAATGGAACAACATATGGGTATGAACTGGATCGTGGGTTTGGGATAGATGCAACTCATGACGGGATGGTGCTTCATAAGGTGGTCGGATCCTATACGCACATTCATCCAGTCCCGTCACGGGATCTGCTCTATTCATTCTTGTCCGCTTGTTTGTCTGACTCATCTGTATAATTGGTCAGATTGTTCTTTTTTTCCTTCTGCACCAGGTCCGGCAGGTTGATCCTTTATGAGAAGTCGAGTCAGATACTTTGGTATGCAGATATATATCGATGGGAAATTCTATCCCAAAGAGGAGGCTAAGGTATCAGTTTTTGATCATGGGTTTCTCTATGGAGATGGAGTTTTTGAAGGAATAAGAGCATATTCCGGAAGAATCTTCCGACTAGAGGAACACCTTGACCGCCTGTATGATTCTGCAAAAACCATCGATCTTGCTGTTCCGATAACGAAGGAGGAGATGACTGCTGCAATCATCGAGACCTGCAAAAAGAATAATCTGACCAATGCATATATAAGACCAATTGTAAGCCGTGGTGTGGGAGATCTGGGGCTTGATCCCCGGAAATGCCCGAAGGCCAGTGTTGTTATCATGGCTGTTGAGTGGGGTGCCATGTACGGCGATCTCTATGAGAAAGGTCTGAAAGCAGTCACGGTTTCAGTCCGGAGAAATCCTGCTGAAGCTCTTCCACCAAATGTCAAGAGTCTGAATTATCTGAATAACATTCTTGCCAAGATTGAGGCGAACTGCAAGGGTGGGGATGAAGCAATCTTCTTTGATACGAATGGATATGTCTCTGAAGGTTCCGGGGATAACATCTTCGTCATCAAAAACGGAGTTATTATCACTCCACCGACTTTGAACAATCTCAGGGGTATTACCCGGATGGTGGCTCTCGAGATCGCAACTTCACTTGGTATCACTGTGCACGAGCGCAATATGGGATACTATGATCTGTACTGTGCAGATGAGGTCTTTGTAACAGGAACTGCAGCCGAAATAGCCCCGATTACCTGGATTGACGGAAGGACAATCGGTACTGGTAAACCAGGTTCCATCACGCGTCAGTGTATGGAGCAGTTCAAAATTGTGGTACAGAAGGAAGGAACACCTATCGTATAGGTGAAACGACCATAATATTTTTAAGTACAGACGTAGACATCTTATGGCACAGCTGATATAGTGTAGTCCGGCCAATCATGTCGGCCTTTCACGCCGACGACTGGGGTTCGAATCCCCATATCAGCATATAACTATTCTCTCAATATCTTTTATCCTAAAAATTCATTCATTAATAATAAAATTAATTTAAATTTTATTCAGTCTTTTATGTTCGGTTCACCTTTTTTGGGAAGTTTAGAAAACTATTATATAGGATTTTCAGGATTTTAACCCTTTTTTTATCGCTCCAAAGTTTGCAACAGGTATGTTTTCCTATTGAACTCTTGTGAACATAGCATTTTTCACTCAAAAACGTTCAAAAATTATTGTTCCGCTTCGATGAAGATGAGATATATACTAATAAAGAGAGACTACCTTCATCCAGATAGATATAATGAAACCTGAAAGGGAATATGTCCGAGATAATTCATGCCCTCTATGTTGATGATGAACCGGATCTCCTCCACTTAGGGAAGTTGTTCCTTGAACAGAAAGGGGATATCAGAGTTACCACTGTTACCAGTGCAATCGACGCCCTTTCATGGATGCAGGACCACGTTTGTGATATCATCGTTTCAGAGTACCAGATCCCTGAAATGG
>NZ_JAIWNS010000051.1 GCF_020216685.1 Methanospirillum hungatei
TCTTCAGCATATTTTACAACTTTAAACATACGTAATTCCTCCCATAATTCATCTAGTATTTTTTGGTCAACAATCTTATCCGCTAATATTAAAGTTAATTCCCGGACTTTATTTCTAAGATCCTTTTGTGGAAGTTCTTTTTAAAGTTCAATCGTCCTCCTGAGCAGTTCGGTTTTGGAAAGCCTGCTCTTCATCAGAGGTAAAAAGATAAGTTCCAGTTCGTTTACCGGCTCACCTTTCTCCAGAGCTTCCCGTATCTGGGAGAGCAGGGCATCACCATCACGATCAGACAGAACGATTTGTAATACGTTATACTGTAGACTGCCAATATCTAAAACTTTTGTTCCGCTCGAACTATCTGCAGGAGTAAGAACCACCGTATGGACAGGTGCATCATAATACTGGAAGAGACGGAGATCATAATGAGCAAACCTGATGAGATCTCTTCTTGAAAGATCTGTCTCCTCTTCAAGGTGAAGGATAGATCCATCCTCAAGACGAAAATTCAGATCCATCATGTCATCCGTCATCTCAACTTCAGGAATCTCCGTCACCAGGAACGAGTTTATGGGTGGCAGATCAATACCAAGGAATGCCAGTGATCTATTGTCAAAAATCGAGAAGGCTTCTTTGAAAACCAGGTCGTAATTTTTTTGGCTTATCTTTCTCATGTAGAGGTACAAACTCTGGTGCGAATAAGATTAGAAGTATTCGGTTTTATGCTGGAGAATGGATTGTCTGTGAAATAATTCTGATGCAGGACAAAAGAGAATGAAATGAAGAGATGAATTCAGCATCAAATGTTGCCCCCGAAAAACCAGATGGATTAGGACTGAGCGTGTGAATGGGACTCATATACCAATAAATAGGCAGAATAACAAAAGAATAAAAAATATGGTTGATATTTAGGATTGTTGATGACCTATAAGTATATTTATTGAGGATAGCAAAAAACCCCCTGTCATTCTGAGGCTATGAAATACCGAAATGGTCATCGGGACGATCAGGAATATTTATCCCCCTGCAGGAGAGAGTTCAGACAATTGTAGGAAGGTGACATGATGGCTGATACCAAGAAGTCCCCTGAAACTGGCGGGATAACTATGCAGATACCCGGTAAAGGGACATCAAACCGTGACTGGTGGCCGGACCAGCTGAACCTGAAGATCCTCTCCCAGAACTCTCCACTCTCTAATCCGCTTGGTCAGAAGTTCAATTATCGCGAAGAATTTAAAAAGTTGGATCTTACAGCGGTGAAACAGGATCTGAGGGATCTGATGACCAGTTCGCAGGAGTGGTGGCCGGCTGATTTTGGCCATTACGGGCCTTTGTTTATCCGAATGGCATGGCATAGTGCCGGAACATACCGGACCTTTGATGGCCGGGGGGGCGCCAGTGGTGGAGAGCAGCGGTTTCCCCCGCTCAACAGCTGGCCGGATAATGTGAATCTAGACAAAGCCCGACGCCTTCTCTGGCCGATAAAACAGAAATATGGTCAGAAGATCTCATGGGCTGACCTTATGATTCTTGCCGGAAACGTCGCCCTCGAATCGATGGGATTCAAAACATTCGGCTTTGGAGGAGGACGTGAGGATGTCTGGGAACCGCAGGAAGACACATACTGGGGATCTGAAGATACGTGGCTTGGAGATAAACGATATTCCGCGGACCGTGAACTTGAAAAACCTCTGGCCGCCGTTCAAATGGGACTTATTTATGTCAACCCAGAAGGTCCGGATGGTAACCCGGATCCGGTTGCAGCGGCCAGGGATATCCGTGAGGTTTTCGCCCGGATGGCCATGAATGACGAAGAGACGGTGGCCCTCATCGCCGGTGGCCATGCCTTTGGGAAAACCCATGGTGCCGGTCCTGCCTCTCATCTGGGACCTGAACCGGAAGCTGCCGGGATTGAGGAGCAGGGGCTTGGATGGAAGAACAGTTTTGGCACCGGGAAGGGGAATGACACCATCACAAGTGGCATTGAGATCACCTGGACTCCCACACCGACGAAATGGAGCAATAATTTCTTCAGGGTTCTCTTTAGTTACGAATGGGAGTTGACAAAGAGCCCGGCCGGAGCGTATCAGTGGAAACCAAAGGGAGAGGCAGGAGCCGGGACTGTTCCTGATCCCCATGACCCGAAGAAACGACATGCTCCGGGGATGCTGACGACCGATCTGGCCCTTAGGTTTGATCCCATATATGAGAAGATATCAAGACGGTTTTACGAGAATCCGGAGTTACTTGCAGATGCATTTGCCCGGGCCTGGTTTAAACTGACACACCGGGATATGGGCCCGAAGACCCGTTATCTTGGCCCGGAGGTCCCTAATGAAGACCTTATCTGGCAGGATCCCATTCCGGCAGTTAACCACCCGCTGATCGATGACCAGGATATCGCTCTTCTCAAGAGCAGGATTCTTGCGTCAGGTCTTTCCATCTCCCGGCTGGTATATACCGCCTGGTCAGCTGCATCGACATTCCGTGGATCTGATAAACGTGGAGGTGCAAACGGTGCACGAATCAGGCTTGATCCACAGAAAGACTGGGAGGTGAACGAACCGGCAGAATTAGCAAAGGTGCTGAAGATACTCGAGGGGATCCAGGATGAATTTAACCAGAATGCTCCTGGCGGAAAGAGAGTCTCTCTTGCTGATCTCATCGTTCTGGGAGGCTGTGCCGGTATCGAGCAGGCTGCAAAGAATGCCGGATATTCAGTAACAGTTCCATTCACTCCCGGACGGATGGATGCCGTGCAGGAACAGACAGATGCAGCATCATTTGCAGTGCTTGAGCCGATGGCAGATGGGTTCAGGAACTATGCAAAACGTCATCTTCCCATGAAACCAGAGGCCATGCTGATCGATAAAGCCCAGCTGCTGACGCTTACTGCTCCGGAGATGACCGTACTTATTGGAGGTATGCGGGTTTTGAATACCAATTTCGGTCAGACAAAACACGGGGTATTTACCGATAAACCTGAAACTCTGACCAATGATTATTTCATACATCTTCTTGATATGAGCACGGAATGGAGCCCGGTATCAGAGGTAGGAGATCTCTATGAAGGACGGAATCGCAGGACCGGTGTAGTCAAGTGGACCGGAACACGAGTTGATCTCATCTTTGGATCAAACTCCCAGCTCCGGGCTCTGGCAGAGGTATATGCATGCTCGGATGGAAAAGATAAGTTTATTCAGGACTTTGTTGCGGCATGGACCAAGGTGATGAACCTGGATCGGTTTGATCGTATTCAGTGATCAACACCATCGTTACAATGATGTTAGATCGCCATTAATTATTCTTATAAGAAGTAATTGGTATCAATATGAAAAGCAGGGAGCAGATGAAAGACACAAAACCGGTGGTAGAAGACGCTATTTCCCGGTATGTATCCCGTGTACGGGACGTTTTTGGTGGTTCCATCAGTCAAATCCTCCTTTTCGGTTCATATGCCCGGGGTGAAGCAGGTTCCGAATCTGATATTGATATTATGGTCATTACGAAAGACCCTGGATGGGATATTGAATATCAGCTGATCACGATGGGATATCAGATTTTTTCAGAAACCGGAGTCATGCTTTCAGTAAAGGTCAGGACAACCGCAGAGTTTGAACAGGCAAGTTCATTCTCATTTTTACGAAATGTAAAACAGGAAGGAGTCCTTGTTGGCTAACCTGATTGAATCGCATATACTTCTGGAAAAATCCAGGGAGCGTCTGGTAGTAGCTCAGTCTCTCCACGATGATGAATATTTTGAAGATTCAGTTTCCCGTGCATACTATGCGATGTTTTTTTGCAGCGAGAGCCTTGCTTCTAACCAAGAATATTACTCTGAAGACTCATCGCGGAGTTGTTGCTGCCATGAGTGAGCATTTTGTCAGAACCGGCCAGATTCCATATGATATTTGGGAATATCTTGCTGCCGGCGAGACTCTTCGTGAAGAGGCGGATTATTCATCTGAACGAAGGATCGATTTGATCAGGTCGTATACTACTCTTGAGCATGCCAAAGTATTTGTTCAAACATGTTCGCAGATTATGCAATCCATATCCTAAACTCCGACTCTCAAAAAATATTCTCATAAATATAGGATGCACCTTCAAGAAGATTGGAAATTTGTTATCTTCACTTTTTAACTTTCTTCAGCCGAAAAAAAGGGTGCTTTTACCTTACAAGGAGGAGATTTTTTTCCGAAGAGGGGGTGAGGATTATACCTGTCCAGTCCTGATACCCAGGGATTTTTATCCATATTGTCTTAGTGGCCGGTTCTGCAATAAACCGGTGAGGATAACTAAAAACCCCCGTTTATCGCTCGTTTATACAGCATTTATAAACCTCACCTTGTTGAACGGGGTTTTTAGCTATTCTCTGGTATTTCGTATCGGGATTTGTCACCCTGTCGGTCACCTTCATGATCGAATGAAACGGGTACCTTGCGAATACTCATTGCTGACGCAGGCTTATCGGTTGAAGAGTTTTGTGAGTTATTATAGAAGAACAAACTTTGTGGTAACAACTCAATTTTAGGAGGGTAACCCAGACCTTACGAACGTGAATATGAGCATTAAAATCTTTTTCTACCTGAAAATGAGAAATATTCTAACCATTCGACCGAATAAGAAGGTATATGCGGGGAAAGGGAGTCGAACCCCTGAACTCCTACGAGAAACGCTCTTGAGGCGTTCGCCTTTGACCACTTGGCTATCCCCGCACAATAAGAAGAAGAGATGGTATGGAAGAGATCCACACCAAGCTGACATACTTAGGTTGGTGAGGATCCTATTTGTATATTTTCGATATGATATCACATCCGGACACTCACAGATAAACCATTTATAAACTAAAGACTCAGGTCATCATTGATCGATACTTACTTTAGTCCATACATAAGAGGTTCAAGAGAATGGACAGGCTCCTCACCATCCACACAATACTTCGGCTATTCGCACTGCTGGCCATAGCTCTTCTCGTTTCAACAACCAATGGAGCCGCATCCAATCAGGATAACGGGCAGTTCATCCTGGTCCTGCATTCCTATAACCCGACCCTGACCTGGACGGCAAACATATCACAGGGTATCCTGGCAGGACTGGGGCCACTGCCGGCGAACACCTCCATCTCATTTGAATATTTGAACTGGAAGAACTACCCAACTCAAGAGAACCTGAACCTTGTTGAAGATCTCCTGCGATACCGGTACAAAAACCAGCCGGTGAATCTCCTCATCACCACAGACGATGCCGCTCTCATCTTCGGGCTGAAGCACCGCACTGAAATATTTTCTGATGCACCGATAGTCTTCACCGCGCTGAATGGATTTGATGAGATACGGCCTGACACATACCCGCAAACTACCGGTGTAATCGAGACAATAAACCCGGAAGATACTATAGAGAGCATTTTCCACCTTTTTCCAGATACTAAGCATATCCTGGTACTCTGTGAATATACAGAATCAGGAAAAGGGATTGCAGAGACCATCAGAAATGCCAGCAGGAAATACCAGGATCGGGCTTCGTTCTCCTACATCGGTGATATCACAACCGGGGAAGTGTATCAGGAGGTCAGGAACCAGACCCAAGGAACAGCCATCCTGATTGGCTCCTGGTCGGTGGATAACACCGGTGCCATTGTAGACATCGGTCAGTTTGCAGAGAACGTAGCAGCAATAAGCCCGGTCCCGGTTTTTAACCTCTATGATTTCAATACCGGACGGGGAACCGTCGGAGGGAGTATCCTTTCCGGATACAGACAAGGATATATTGCCGGTCAGATGGCCTCAGAGATACTGTCAGGAAAAGAGATATCTGAAATTCCGATTGTGGGAACTGACGCAACCCAGTTGATCTTTGATTATGCCGTACTGGAACGGTTTAAGGTGCCGGAGGAGCGTATCCCCCCGGGAAGCATCCTCCTGCATAAGCCGCCGGCAATCATTGAGCAGTATTACGGGTTAATTATGGCTGCCCTGCTGGTTATCATTATCCTCTCTGCTGCTCTTATTACCCTCTTTTCCATTATGCTGGTTCGGAGAAGAACAGAAAAGTTGATGATGACCCTTCTTGATGCACTTCCCGGATATGCTTTTTTGAAAGACAGGAATGGAGTATACCAGTATGCCAGCCAGACCTTGTGTGATACGATAGGTTTGAAAGCGGATGAGATCAAGGGAAAGACCGATTATGACCTGTTCACACATGAAATCGCAACCAGATACCAGGGGCAGGATAATACCGTCATTTCATCAGGAAAGCCGCTCTTCATCCCGGAAGAGACTATCCCTGAAAAATCCGGAACAACCATTCCCCTTACCGTGAGAAAAGTGCCTGTTACCGATGCAAAAGGCTCTGTCACCGGGGTAATCGGGCTTGCATTTGATATCACAGAGCAGAAGGCAGCACGGGAAGAACTTGAGGAGAGTCATGAGAAGTACTATAACCTCTTTGAACTTGGAAAAGAGGCGATTTTCCTCATCGATCAAAGCACCGGAGAGGTACTTGAAGCAAACCTCTTCGCTGCCGAAATGTACGGATACCAGAAGAGTGAACTCATCGGGATGAATATCACCTCATTATCTGCAGAGCCAGATACTACCAGGGCATTCTTCTCAGAAGTCCGGACCGGAACATTTGCCATCCCCCTGCGATATCATCAGAAGAGATCAGGCGTCAGGTTTCCGGTGGAGATTATCGGCCGGTTCTTTGAATGGAAAGGGAAGATATGGATTGTTGCTGCCATGCGGGATATATCAGAACGGCTGCGGACTGAGAATGCTATCAGGAAGGCCACGGAGAAACTCAATCTCTTCAATTATCTCACCCGGACCACCATGAACAACCAGCTCTTCATTCTTCGGGGGTATCTTGACTTTGCTGCTGACATCGTCCGGGATTCTGATGCGGAAAAATACCTTGAACGGAGCCGGAGTGCTGTCCGATCCATCGACCGTCTCGTACTCTTTATGAAAAATTACCAGGACATGGGGCTTTTACCGGCAGTATGGCAGAATGTTGAGGAAGTTTTCATCTATGCTCTATCTCACCTGAGTATGGGAGGAATTACCAGGGAGATTTCAGTAAAAGGGCTCTTCATCTATGCTGATCCATTCCTGGAAAAGGTGTTTCTGCACCTTGTCGAAAACTCCATCATGCATGGTGAACGGGTAACAAATATCGGTATCAGGACAGAACAGGACGGAGATGACCTTCTCCTCATATACGAAGATAACGGGATTGGGATTCCTTCAGAATACAAAGAGCAGATCTTATCCCTGAACCTGGAAGGAAAAGCCGGAATCGGGCTCATACTGGTCAGGGAGATCCTTGCTATCACCGGAATTTCCATAACCGAAACCGGGGAGTATGGAACCGGTGCCAGGTTTGTGATGCGGGTTCCCAAAGGAAATTACCGGTTTGAGAGCGAAATTACATGAAATCTGCAAGGCCCATCTGTTCAACCTTTTCTTCTCCGAATGTGGACTCGATATTCATGTCTATTACCTCTATCCGCTGGCGGGTATATTCAGTAATATTGTATTCTTCACATATCTGTCTGGACATCTGCAGGTATTTCTTCACAGACCCTTCATGCACGGTTGGGATTATATTTCCCCCGCATTTGCATTTTCCGGCTAGAGGCATCCTTCGGTAACTGGTATTACACTTGGTGCACCGGAACTTCTGTTTTGAAAAGGCAGAGAGATTTCCCTGCAGGTCGCGGATAAAATGGGTCTTGAGGACACGTTCTGCAACATCGTGTTCATCTACAGCCCGAATCCGCTTTGCAAGGGAGAGTTCACAGTCAAGCTTGTCCAGCATCGACTGAAGCTGGGTATACATCGTCTCCAGGGGGCCGGCTGAGATGTCTGATGTGTCATGAGTAAAGAAGAATCCCTCGATCTGTGCCGGAGTATTCAGCCGCCGCTCAACCCGGTCAACCAGACTCTCCACATCCTTGGCATTCCCGTACCGGAGAGCGGTCTCATATACCTCAATCGGGTAGGTCGCACAGACATCCAGGTTATGACTCTCCTTGTCAATCTCAGTCGGATCAATTCTGCTCGTCAGGACCAACGGAGCATCCATCGAGCCACCCCGTGTTACCGGGAGAAATGAACGGGAGAAGTTAATCAGGCCGTCAAGCAGCAACATGACACAGTCCTCATCACCGTCACACTGGCCGGTGAAGATCCCGTTTCCAACCACAGTATGATCCCTGTCAACCGTCAGGCAGTACACCCGTTCATCCTCACAGGGCACATAATCGATAGATACAATCCGGTCACTGATTACCACGCCAGACTCCCAGATAGGAACTGCATCGCCGATTTTCACCTCAAGTGCCCTGATTTTTCGAAGATATGAGACATCCCAGACAAGCATGGCATGGTCAGGGGTGACCAGGAGATTTTTTCCCCGTGAGGTTGAGAACTGAATCAGGTTTGCCGGCGCCTTGTGCACGGAGACCGATGTTACCTTCCGGAGATGCGGGATTCCACCGGTGTCAACACTTCTGATATGGGCCGGACGGACCGGGTCGGCATAGAATGTCCCGAGTGCGTCCACGCCCGCCTGTGAAAGATCCAGGTGTTCCAGAACAAACCGTCTGATCGGAATCTCCTGCAGCATCCCGTCCGCATAGACCTCAATAAGGGTGTCTCCATGAAAACAGTTCCTTCGTTTCGCAGCATGGAAGAACGGATGTCCATATCCCACATTTGCTTTTGAAAAACCGATGATCCGGGCAAGGACACCGGCACTGGTGTGGGGAGCAAGACCGATGACCAGGTGGCCGACGAGATCACTTCGCGTTTCAAGGTTGTAAAAGGGAGGAAGGCCATAGACCTTCTCGAGCAGTGTGTCAATAAACCGGGTGCAGGAGAAGAGGTAATCCCCACAGCCCTCCGGTACAAGAATATCCTGGGGAGGGAGTTCAAGAATCTGGTCAGGATTCTGCAGGGGGACTCCGTATATATCCTGCAGATACCCTAAGTCCCGCAGTCTCTCAACCGAAACACCAATCTCTCTGGGCCTGAAGTGGGTGAGGGGCATATCAATGATATCAAACCTGACTGTCCCGTCTTTGAAGACAAAGAGCTTGTTTGCAGCCCGGATCACCCCTTTTTCTATGAGTTCGACCGGCTTATTCCGTGAGACCAGTCCTTTCACCCCTTTCACCAGTTCAGCATCCCGATCCCGCATGCCAAGGTCTGCAAAAGCCTGCTGCAATATCTGCCGGACATTGACGGTGTACTGCCTGACAGATGTGGGTTCCATGCCACACTGCGGGCATACCGCTCCCTGGACCTCAATTCCGCATCGTGAACATGACAAGACCGGTTCAGTATGGGTTCCACATGAGCACCGGTTTTTGTATGACTCAGTCCCACAGGCAGGACATCGCCTGACCCCCATCTCAAGCTGCAGGTTCCCCCCTTCGGTATTTGCCTGGTAGGAGAATTTGGAGGCTTCCTGTACTGACCGCCGGGACCCTCCTGCTTCCCCGACCGGAAAGAGGACATGAGGGGCAGGTTTCATCTCACGGGGCTTTGATTTCCCCGGTCTTCCCATTCGTCCCCCTATCCTGGTCCCTGCCTTTGATCGCATCTTCATTCCGGAAAGAGACTGCACAAGATCCAGCGTGGAATCAGGGAGTTCCTTCTCCCAGGAATCGGTGAGAGCAAGGGAGCTGTCAAGCCCCAGACATTTGAGGACTATCCTGCATGGGGTGATACGGATCATACCCTCCCTTACCTGGTGTTCACAGAGTACCCGCTCCAGATACTCCTTTATCGTTGGATCAAGCGGGAGAATGAGGGTACCATCAGCGAGCGTGCCATGCTCGTGAATGAACTCAGCAAGCCTTCTGATCTCGGCAGGTGTGAGATCATCCCAGAGGAACAGGTAATCCGGATGAAGATATAATCCGGACTCGCATTGGAGAATGGCCTCATCTTCATCTGCCGGACGGGTGATGCCTCCTTCAAGACGCCACCAG
>NZ_JAIWNS010000052.1 GCF_020216685.1 Methanospirillum hungatei
GACTCACAGTACGTAGACGGGACAAGTACATGATTGTTCTCCATGAACTCGCCATAACTGATGAGTATTTCACCAACATCGATGATATGACTGACCTCGGCTGAGAGTTCCCTGGCACGTTTTGCATCATGGATCCTGACTACATCACCATTGATGAGTCTGACCGTCGGACCCTGAATACTGTCAACCGGTGAGATTCCGGCAGCTTTTCCCGGCCGTTCTATCTTCATCTGGGTCCCGACGGCGAGAAAGTCACCTAGGATATGCAGCGTCGCAGGATTCAGGCCGGCTGCCGCAAGACCGGTATTTCTGGAACGACCATATACTAGTCTGAACCCGCCCTCACGCATCGGGTATGAAAAGACCGGCCTTCCTCCGATCAAATCCCTGAGGAATTTATCTTTCGGATGAATACCGACCTCTTTCTCTTCTGATGATGAGCTTCCGGCAGTGGCTTGTATCATCTCCTCAAGCCAGTCCCAGCCGTCCATCTTCATCTTCCTGACATTTTTCAGGACTTTGGGTGCTTTTAACGCAAGACCTTCGGCAATGACAAGGGCCATTCCTCCCCGGACGGTGTTCGTCTCAACCCGCTCCAGATTCCGATGACCTGATACCTCCTCCTTCTCAGTTGGTTCCCCGTCAATACAGACCGGACAGTTACTGATGATAAGCCGGATCTCCCGTTCGGATGGGAGATACTGCAGACTCATGATGGAGTTATACTGCCTGATCTCCTCGATATACCGCTCAATCTCCTCTTCCCGTGGTATGTATCGTGACATACCCAGAATTCTCCGGACATAATCACCGACAAGAACAGAGAGAGCCTGTGCCGTTCCTCCGGCACTCCGGATGGGGCCTGCATAGTAAATGGCAAGGTATTCAGATCCGTCGTCATTTTTCTTCACTGCAACCTTGGCGATCCCTTCAATGGGTGCAGAAACGACCCCTTCGGTGAGGAGGGCCATGGCAGTCCGGATTGCATGATCCAGAATCTCCTCTTTTGTCGTCTCTCCAAACTTCTTTTCTGCAAAGTAGTCACCGATATGAAGGGATGCCTCCTCACGGGACATGACCGCTTCAAGTTCACGAATCATCTGAGCTACACCGGGGATACCTACCTGGGCCTCAACCCGGTCTGCCAGATCATTTGCAATTGGGATCTCGACAACCGTCTCAGGGTCGAGTCCGATCTTCCTGGCTGCCTTCGCAACCTCCATTGCCTGCGCAAGACCAGCATTGAGCCGGTCATAATATTCCTGCATCCGGGGTGATATGTCTGCCATGATGAGATGAGGGGATTATGTTTGTCGTATGAGTGGATAATGTGCTAATTCTCTGAAAGAAACGGGGGTTACGAGATTCATGCTCCTTTCAGACCACCTTTCAACCTGGCCTGATCAAGGATGGTCTGAATGGCAGAATCACCTGGTCGCATCTCCAATGCTTTCTTCAGATAGGGAACTGATTCTTCTATTCTTCCAAGGGCAAAGAGGGACTTGCCAATCCCTGACAGAACCTGCGCATCATCAGGGAAAGAAGGATATGCCTGGTTGAATGAGCGGATCGCGGACTGATAATAAGATTCAGCCTGAGTCCTAAGTCCCTTATCAGACAACTCTTCCGCCTTCTTCATCTCTGCAAGACCCTTGGCCCGCCAGCCCTCTGAAAACCCGGGGAGCCTTTCGACCGCACTCCCATAACTTTCAATTGCTTTCTGATACTCCTCTTCATTCATCCACCTGTTCCCGTCTTCAAACAGCGATCTCGCTTCAGATGCTGCCATTCCGTTCATCCAGGGAAGGAGGAAGAGCTGGACCAGGATGATAATTGCCATAAACAGGGTTGCATAAAAGAGAGCAACCTGGAGGATCCGGGGGATGGATGATCTCCTGGCCTGAGGGGTATCCTGATCAGGTGATGAGCGGGGCGGATGATAGGACTCGTGAAGATGGGCATAGTACCAGGTCCGGGGATCCCGGTACCGCCTCCCCCCGCTGTAATACCGCCCATACTCTGTTCCCTCCGCTTCAAGGAGGGAGATATCATATGCTTCCCGTTTCTTTTGATCTTTTAAGACCTGGTACGCCTCATTCACGACCTTGAATAACTCTTCGGCCTCCGGACTTTCGCATACATCAGGATGAAGCACCTTTGCCAGCTTTCTATACGATGCCGTAATCTCTTCGGAAGAGGCATCCCGCCTGACATTTAATACCTCGTAATATGACTCCCCGGGATCAGGCATCAGTTGCTTCTCAGTATCAGGATACAACTACGTTAAACTATCCTGCCATCCATGATCATCATCCATCAGGCGTGCACGCTACCCTGATACAATCCTTTGTTGACCCGATGACTGCCCCGGCTCCACACATCGTCGGAACATAGGAGAGTGCCTTCCCGCTGTTTACCATGATCCGATCATACCGTTCAAGGGCCGGGGAGACGACCATACAGGTATCAGCATACACTCTGGCTCCGGAACGCTCAATCTTTCTGATCTGCTCACTCTCGCGTTCGATGACGTCACGAGCAGCAAAGATATATACCGGTTTTGTAACCGAACATCCTTCCAAAAGAGATGCAAGATTCATGAGTTCATCAGGTGAGCAATGCGGACATCCGATAGCCACGGCATCCACCTGCTCGTCGGAAAAGAGGGATGCCACCTCATCAGCGGTGATGACGAACTGCATAAGCCCCTCGGTACTATATGAGAAGACCCGTGCCTCAGGGGTGATACCCTGCACATGATACAGGGCAACCGCTCCGGTTGCAGCCATCGCAGCCCCGAGATTTTTCAGATGATCCCTGCCCGGTCGTATCCCGGAGAAGAGTGGGATCCGGTTTCCGGAGATCTTGCCGGCCAGATACCCGAGTGCCCCGTACCAGGATGCATCGGCTCCCTTTGGTTCACCCTCAACCTGAATATGAATACCGGGCTTTCTGTTCTCCACCAGGTGAAGTCCATATTTTGGGGTTTTTCCAATTATCGCTGCTGCAAGAGCTGAAGGACCCCCCTCCCGGTTGGTTCTGGCACCGATGACCGAGTTTGCATAACTGACCGCTGAGGACTCTGACCATGCCAGATGATCTCCGTATTCGGTGATATTCAGATAGTACGGAGTGCAGGTGCATTCAAGTCTGATGCCGAGACGCTCATAGGCAGAGATAACCTCAAGTTGTTTCTTTGCAAATCCGGGATCTATGCCCATCTCCTCCCACCTGATCCGATCCATCCCGACAGGGTTGAGGACTGCCGGAACCGCAGCATGGGCATCAAGACTTGCAAGCCATTTCAGCCCCCATTCACCGATGGTCTTATATGACGCTCCGGAGACCTGGGCACTCCTGATCGGTACCATCTCCTCAGCACCAAAGACCTTTCCGACCCCGACCAGGATCTCCAGGAGCTGCTGTTTTGTCTCCCCTTCCTCACCATTGAGAATGGCCTCTTCCTCTGCAGTCAGGTGCATATGATCAGTCCTCCCAGACCGCTCTGACAAACTCCTCTTCCTTTCCTAACTCCATGGTTGCATCTATACCCATCTTGACATTGAGCCCGTCCCCGATCCGTGAGGGGTCAAGCGACGAGCCACGGACACCGGGAATAATAAGGGTGTCACGGTCTGCACGGACCCGGGTTGCAATGGCAAACTCGACATCATAGGGATTGCCTGGATTGATATCACCATCAACAATGACCACATGTTTCAGTGACGTATGTGCAGCAAATGCAGCCATGATGGCATTTTTCCCATCTCCCTCGGTTCGTTTTTTAATCTGGACAACGCCATGCAGGTACCCGCATCCGCCCTTGGTCAGGACCACATCGGTAACCCCGGTCACTCCGGCAACCGACCGATAGATAAGGGGCTCATAGGGTGCTCCCATCAGCAGTTTATGCTCATCTCCGGCATTCACCAGTCCGTGGTAGATAAAATCAGGTTTCGTATACATCCCGGTCAGCTCAATCACCGGTTGTATCCGTTCAGGATCATAGGTCCTGGTGATGTCCACATACGGGCCTTCAACAGCCGTTTCACTTCCGATATACCCTTCAAGGATGATCTCGGCGTCAGGGACCCGGACACCGTTCGGAAGGGTATATACCGGCATCTCGCCGCCAAGGAGTTCAGCGGCAAAGGGCAGTTCCATACTCTCCGGAACCCTGCTGCAACTGGCAAAGAGGACAAGCGGGTGCATACCGATGACGATGGCAACCGGGAGTCGCTCTCCATTGGCCAGTGCTTTCTTATGAAGGGTATGCGTATGTCTGCCTTCCACCAGACGGGCAACAAGTCTGTCCTTTCCTGCTTTGAGCATCCGGTGAACAGAGGCATTCTCAACTCCTCCGTACCGGGAGAACACCACACCCGAGTTCAGATATCTCCCGGCCTCTCCGGGATAATTCTCCATGATGGGGATTTCATCAAGGTTGACCGATCTCATGAGAAGAGATCCTGCATCGATAAGTTTTCCGTCATACCGGCAGGAAGCAAGCCGGGGAACCAGAATTTCGGGAGCAACCCCGAGGGCCACAGCCAGGGACTCCCTGGTTGCAACAAGGTTCATAACCGCTTTTCTGCCATCAAGATTATGAAAGAACAAAAGCCTGTCAGTACTGAATGCACGTTTTGGTGCGTCAAATCGCGAAGAAACCGGATCATGCACGTCGATGACAAGACCCTTGTTCCTCATCTTTTCAATAAATGTCCTCATGGAAATCCACTCCATCTTCCGCCTATTGAGTGTGTGATATTCAGATGATCCAGTATCCGTGCAACAACCGCATCCACAAGCCCGGTGATATCATCAGGCCGGTGATAAAAGGGAGGACTCGCCGTCATAATGAGTGCTCCTGCATCATGGGCACGAAGCATATTTTCAATATGAATCCGTGAGAGGGGGTTTTCACGAAGGAGGAGAATACAGGGCCTTCGTTCCTTTAATGTCACATCCGCAGCTCTGGTCAGCAGGTTTGGCGTAAATCCATGAGCAACCGCTGACAGGGTCTTCATGCTACAGGGTGCTATTACCATACCCTGATGGAGAAATGAGCCGCTCGCAACCGGAGATGCAAGATTATCAGGTGAATGAACAATAAGATCAGAATCCTCAAAGGATACCTGTTCATGACGGGCAATCTCCCGTGCCACCGGAGTCAGAATGATATGAACCTCAGCCTTTCCAGCCAGGTGGTCAAGCAGCCTTCTGGCATAGAGCATGCCCGATGCTCCGGATACGCCAACAATTATCCTCGGATTCATAATTCACACCTCATATTCGCTCCCGTATGAACACTCCGCTGCGGGACTGATACCGGTATCAGTCATATGAGTCACAGAGCTATCTTTCTCTGAACCATAATGATGGTATCACTCACGGGAAATGACCGTCTCGGTTGATCAGTTTTCGCGCACAAAAGATAATTAAGACCCACTCATAGAAATCTGGCGCGCTCAGGATTTATCGGATCCAATATATTGATATAAATCCTTATTAACAGAATTAGGTCTTGTTTTCCGGTCAGGGGCATTTCCAGAGCCGGGTTTGAAAATGATAGTATTTAATAGGGCTAAGCGTACAGATTAGCACATATATCATGAGAGGTATCACCCGAATCAATTCGGGTCTACCTGCGGATGGGAGGCGTAATGATGAAGATGTGGAGATATGTACCAATTATTCTGCTTATTCTCCTCTGTGGTGGGGTCACTGCACAGGAGATTGTGTTTTCTCCTACAGGGGGAACAGGAGAAGAGATCCAGGCGGGGAATATATCATTCAGTACCCCGGTGATTGCATCAAGCGGCATTGCAATCCTTTCGGTTGCACAAAACCCTGATGAGTATACCATCTCGAATACCGTGACGGTAGACACCACCAGATTTGATCTCTCCTCAGAGTCATGTGGGGGGTCTGAGAAGCAGATCACGTTCGGAAACCTGAACCATATTAACCCGAAAGTTTCCGATGGAAGAGTTGTTTTTGAAGAATGGAATGCAGGTGTTTCCGGTATTGGTCTTTATGATATACAGTCAGGTGGGCTGTATCCGGTATATCCGGGAAAACTTCATCAGACCAACCCGGATATCTCCGGCAGAATCGTCGTGTATGAACAGGCCGGAGCAGGATCAAACCAGGTAACCAACATCAACGGGTATGATCTGCAGACCGACACTGCAGCGCCGATCTCTTCATCAACTTCCAACCAGAACCAGCCGGTGGTGTCAGGGCGATATATCGCATGGCAGGACTGGAGAAGTGGCAATCCTGATATCTACATGGCTGACCTGAATTCAGGAACCAGCCAGGCGGTAACAAAGGACCTTGCAGAGCAGAAGAGACCTGACATCTCCGGATCATACATCATCTGGGAGGACTGGCGGAACGGAAATGCTGACATTTACCTGTACGACATTACCGCCGGGAAGGAGTACCAGCTGACAAATGACAAATCTGATCAGAGAAACCCACGGATCAGCGGGAAGATTGTTGTCTGGGAAGATAACCGGAATGGAATTTCTGATATCTATGCCATGACGCTGGATACCTTCCAGGAGTACCAGCTGACCGATAGCAAGTATAAGGCAGTCAATCCTGATGTTTCCGGACCGCTTGTGGTGTGGGAGGATTACCGGAACGGAAACGCAGATATCTACCTGCTCGATCTTATTACCGGGTATATCTACCAGGTTACAACCAACCAGGGAGACCAGAAGAATCCGTCTATCTATGGAAATCATCTGGTCTGGCAGGATTACCGAACAGGTAACTCGAACATATTCCTGCATACCTTCTCCCAGGGAGTCGGATCTGGGAAGTATCAGCTCTATGGTTCTGCCACGATAAGTGGAAATCCAGCACCGGTCGGGACTGAAGTAAAAGCTCTGATTGACGGGGCAGTCAGGGCAAAGACCACCGTGCAGCAGGCCGGAAGTTATGGATCCTCCTACGGACCGTTCCTTGAGATTCCGATTACCAGTGCAGATACCGGCAAGACCATCTCATTCAGACTGAACGAGTTCCAGGCAGATCAGGTCCTTACCGTCGGCACCGGTGGAGTTATGAGGCTGGATCTCTCTGCTTCCTCGGTTCCACCCGTTCAGACCTATACCCTCTCCGGGAATGCATTTGTAAACAGCATGCCCGCACCGGTTGGAACGATCATTACCGCAACCATCGATTCCCAGATCAGGGGACAGGTGACGGTTACCACCGCGGGATCCTATACCGGTCTTACAATCCCGGTCAATCAGAACGACTTTGGAAAGGCGATTATCTTTACGGCAACAACCGGCAGTTCATCTCTGCAGGCTTCCCAGAGTATCAGTGTCGGACAGCAGATAGGTGGCTGGTTTGACCTGACCTTTGGTACAACCCCCTCGCCGACTACCTACCAGTTCAGCGGGTCTGTTCTGCTTGACGGGCAGTATGCACCAGCAGGAACGGTCCTTTCCGCAGTTATTGACAACCAGATCAGGGGGCAGACAACCGTTACGACAAACGGACAGTACAGCACCCTGAATGTTCCGGTGTACCAGACCGATAATGGGAAATATATCACCTTTACCGCCCAGTTCAGCGGGGCTACCTATGTTGCCGGACAACAGGTGACGGTCTCAGTCCCACAGGGCGATCTCATCATCGCATCCGCAGATGTCTCTGCCGCAAGTGGTCAGATTATTCAGAAGAGACTTGACCTGACCTTCATTGTGTCTGCCCAGTCCAGATATTCATTCTGGGGAAGGGCAAACCTTGACGGAACACCTCTTCCTGCAGGACATACCATCTACGCAACCATCGACAATCAGATTCGTGGACAGATAACTACCCAGACCGCTGGTTCATACGGTTCTGAAAACGGACCGTACCTTGAAGTGCCGATCACCAATGCCGATATTGGAAAGACCATCAGATTCCAGACGGCAACCGGGGCAGAGGGAGACCAGAGTCAGCTGGTTGTGAGTGGTCTGAAAGTCTTAAAGAACATTAACTTTGTCTCAAAACCATCCAGTGTCGCTGATTTCACGGCAACTCCGACCCAGGGGGCAATTCCCCTCTCCGTCAAGTTCACTGACAAGTCATCAGGAAACCCGAAATCCTGGTACTGGGACTTCGGCGATGGAACAACCTCATCTGAAAGAAACCCGACCCATGTATATACCAGAAACGGAGTCTATTCTGTCGGCCTGATGACAACCCTGTGGAACGGGCAGACAAAGAGTGTGGTAAAACAGAACCTTATTACCGCCGGAATAGTCAGCCCGCCCGAGGCACAGGTCACCCTGAACCAGGGGTGGAACTTCATCTCTGTGCCAAAGATGCTTGCAGACGGACAAAACTCCGCCAAAGCCCTCTTTGGTCATGTTGATGTCGGCGGTCACAGTATCTTTGCATACAATCCACGGACAAAATCCTGGAGCACTGTCAGTGCTAATACGGTTATCAATCCTCTTGATGCGGTCTGGATCTACTCAACCAAGAAAGATGCAGTCTACCTCTACTTTGCCGGTGATGCTCTTCAGATCCCACCGACCAGAAAACTGGTCAAAGGATGGAATACCTTCGGAGTAACCAGCCTGAACACGGTTCCTGCACAGAACGCCCTGCTTTCAGTCAGAGACCAGTGGATCTATGTGATCGGCTTTGACTCGTCAATCCAGCGGTATCAGGGCACCATCATGAACGTGCCGGAGAGTAATGCCAATGTTCTGTATCCCGGATATGGATACTGGATTTATATGAGTGAAGAGGGAGATCTCGCCGCTATCGGCATATAAGGAGAATATATCACCAATTTTTGGAGAATATGAGAGGAAAAACCATGAAAATCGCATCACTGTTAATGATTCTGATGTTCCTCCTGCTTGTGCCCTGCCTTGCAGAAGAGGAGATCGTTGAATTTGAGCCTATTGTAAGTTTCTCAGCAGAAGAACTGATTGCGCAGGCACCAGGTATTGAAGAACAGATGACCTTTGACTCGGTTTTTGACTGGGACCCTCGGGTTGATGAACAGTATGTCACCTGGACCCAGTACGAAGGGCAGGGAAAGGTCTGGTTCTATGACATGAAGACCGGAAACCGGCAGATGGTCGCCAACATTATGAGTGACCAGAATAATCCGGACATCTCCGGAGGTATTATAGTCTGGGATGATAACCGGCACAAGAACTCTGACATCTACTCATATAACATCCCAATGCACAAGGAAAGCCCGGTGTATGTGGATACTACCAATAAGTTCAGACCGGCTGTCTCCCAGGATATGGTTGTGTTTGAGGACTTTGGCAATGATGATATCAGGGATATCGGGATGGTAAAGGTAGGTACCAGTGCCCGGCCGGTATACATCAATCCTAATGACAAGGATAAGGCCAACCCTGACATCGATGGCGACTGGATCGTCTATCAGCAGCTTGATGATAACAAAAACGACTGGAACATTTACCTGTACAATTACAAGACCGATAAAACCATCCAGGTGACAAGGGATCTTCGTATACAGCAGAATCCACGAATCTCCGGAGATTATGTCGTCTGGGAGGACAACCGGAACGGAAAATGGGACATCTTCATGTATAACATCAAAAAGGACATGACAACCGCTGTCACCTTTGATGATTATGATGATGTGGAACCTGCCGTATCCGGATCCAAGATCGTGTGGACCAGGTACGATCAGGAGAATAACAGCGATATCTACATGGTAAACCTCCAGATCCCAAAGACCTATGCGGTCTGTGTGGGTCCAGGAAACCAGATACGCCCTGATATCTCTGGTGATAAGGTTGTCTGGCAGGATGACCGGTTTGGCGGATGGGATATCTTCATCTACACCCTTGAACCAGATACCCCCTTTACCCCGTACCAGTTCTATGGCCCGGTCACCTTCAATTATCTCCCCGCTCCGGTGGGAACCGAGATCATCGCAAAGATTGACGGGGTAACCAAGGATTCCATCGTCACGACCCAGGAGGGGTATTATGGT